>CAZWUP010000005.1:0-33481 GCA_964637045.1 uncultured Porticoccaceae bacterium
GATCAGGTAGGCGAGTTTGCGGGTGATGACGCTGGTTTTGCCGCTGCCGGCCCCCGCCAGCACCAGCAGCGGGCCGTCGATATAGTGAACCGCGGCGGCCTGTTGGGGGTTGAGTTTGTTCACTGAATGGTCGCGTCCGGCAGGGGGTTCACCGGTGGCTCACTTGAGCGCGGCGACAAGGAAATCCAGCTGCCGCTCGAAATCCTCCTGGCGGCCGCCGGTGTAGGCGCGGAACTGCCACACCGACGCTGCCCCCAGAAGTTCCAGCTGACAATCGGTGAGGTCTTCCTCGTCGAGATCCCCGGTGTCGATGATCAGCTCCCAGGCGCCGGCCAAGGGCAGGGTATCCAGCAGCCGCTCGATACATTCTTCCCGTTCCAGATCGTTGCGCCAGGTGCTGCCCTGAACCCTGGGGCAGCGGTAGGCGGCGGTGATGCGCACCTCGAAGGGCAGCTTTTCCGCCGCCACCAAGCGGTCGCTGAGGCGCAGCAACCCATTGGCGCAGTTGATGGCCCGCTGGACCGGGTGGTCCTCGCCGTTGTCGTCGAACTGGAGCAGGGTGGCGGTGGCGCGGGACTGCAATCTGTTGCCCTTGAACAGGGACAGGTGGGTGTCGATCAGGTCGTCGATTTTTTTCAGCATGCCGCTGAAGTGCTCGGCGTTGAGCTGCGCCCGCCACTTGGGCAGGTTGGGAATATTCACCGCCAGCATGGCGTAGCTGCCGGGCAGGGCAATGACTTCGTCCTCGTCGTGGTTGACAAAGGGCTTGAGGGACCTCTCCAGCTGGTCCAGCTCGGAGCCTGGGGCGGTGTCGCCGTCAGTGAAGGCATTGCCCAGGGCGATAATCCGTCTGCTGTAGGCCGCGGCTGTGTGTCTCAGCCAGAGGGCGAAGATCACTGACAGCGCAAGCCATATCCCCAGACCGCTCCACATGGGCATGCGGTAGTCGTCCACCAGCACCGCCCCGTCGAGTTCCAGCCGCACCTGGCCGAGCATGGTGTTGTCCACATTGACAGGTTTGGTGTACACCGCCAGATTGGCCTGGGTGCTGCGCTGGCTCTGGGCGAGGATGCGGTTGGCGGCGGAGTAAACCGTCGCCCTGGCCACCACCGGGGTGGTGGCCAGGAGATTGTCCAGAATTACCTGGATACTGATGACATCGTTGTCGATCACCGGTTGTTTGAGGGTTTCCGCGAGCTGGCCACTGAGGGCTCCACCGAGGGCATCCTGTTGGCTGGTGGCGAGGGCGACAAGCTGGGTGTTGAGAGCGGCGCTCAGCAGCACAGCGGTCAACAGCAGGTAGAGGGCGAGGGCCGCAGTGATCCTGCTGCTGAGATTTGGGGAGAAAACTGGCATTTTTGCGACGGGGGTGAGGGCTTTTGAGTCGTGCTATCTTACCAGCCGCTGCCCTATAATAGCGACCTTCATTTTTGGGGCGGTAGCCAGTGAAAGAAATTTTGTTGATCAATGTCTCCGGTGAGGACCGGCCCGGGGTCACCACCGCGGTGACCAGTGCCCTGGCCCAGTACCAGGTGTCGATTCTGGATATCGGTCAGGCGGTTATCCACGACACCCTGACCCTGGGGATTCTGGCGGAGGTGCCGGCCAGCAATGAGTCGGCACCGCTGCTCAAGGATGTGCTGTTTCAGGTTCACCGCCTGGGAATGCAGGTGCGCTTTCAGCCCATCGCCGAGGAGAGCTACGAGCACTGGGTGTCCCAGCAGGGTAAACCCCGTCACCTGATCACCCTGTTGGCCCCCAGAATCAAGGCCGAGCACATCGCCCGGGTTACTGCGGTCACCGCCGCCAGCGGCCTCAACATCGACAAGATCAATCGCCTCTCAGGCCGCATTCCCCTGCACCGCATTGCCGACCACAGCAAGGCCTGTGTCGAGTTCTCGGTGCGCGGCACCCCGGCGGACCACGACGATTTTCGCGTTACCCTGCTGGAACTGGCCTCGGAAATGGATGTGGATCTGGCCTACCAGGAGGACAATATTTTCCGCCGCCACCGCCGCCTGGTGGTGTTTGATATGGACTCCACCCTGATCGAAGCCGAGGTCATCGACGAGCTGGCCAAGGAAGCGGGAGTGGGGGAGCAGGTGGCCGCCATTACCGAAGCGGCGATGCGCGGCGAGCTGGATTTTGTCGACAGCTTCACCCGGCGGGTAGGCCTGCTCAAGGGGTTGGACAGCGGGGTCCTGGACGCCATCGCCGCTCGGCTGCCCCTCACTGATGGCGCCGAGGAGCTGATAGCCACCCTCAAACGGCTGGGTTACAAGACCGCCATCCTGTCCGGAGGCTTTGACTACTTTGGCCGGGAAATCCAGCGCAAACTGGGTATCGACTACCTGTATGCCAACCAGCTGGAAGTGGTCGACGGCCGGGTGACCGGCCGGGTGACCGGCACCGTGGTGGATGGCCAGCGCAAGGCGGAGTTGCTGAAGACCCTGGCGGCGAAGGAGAACATCAGTCTGGAGCAGACGGTGGCGGTGGGCGATGGGGCCAACGATCTGCCCATGCTCAGCATCGCCGGCCTGGGCATCGCCTTTCGCGCCAAGCCCATCGTCAAGGCCAGCGCCAAGCAGGCCATCTCCAAGCTGGGTCTCGACAGCGTGCTCTACCTGATGGGCATTCGCGACAGGGACACCCAGCTCTGACGGCTGGCCCGGTCACTCTTCGGAGAAATCGAAACCCATGTCATCCTGGGGGGGCTGGACATAGTTGCCCTGGAGAAAGTCCACCCCCGCCTGCCACAGGGTGGGGATAATGGTGGCGGATTCGATCAGCGGCACAATCACCCTGTGCTTGGCGGCGGTGAGTTCGGCAAGGAGGTTCTTCAAGGCGGCGAGGGCGGTTTTGTCCTTTTGCGCCTTTGCCGAGAGCACGCCGTCAATCTTCACGTAATCCACGGCAATCTTGTTGAAAATGGTCATCGGGTTGATGGCCAGGCCGAAGTGGGTGAGACAGGTGCCGGTGCCGATATTGCGCAGCCGCTCCAGCATGCGGGCGGCATGGCCGGTATGGCGGGTGATATCGATCTCCCGCAACTCGAAAACCACATCACTGGGGGAGAGCTGGAAAGTCTCCAGGCTCTTCTGTAGCCAGGGGATGAATTTTTCATCTTCCATGGTGCCCTGGCTGAGGTGAATGAGGATCCTGGTGTGGGGGGCGACAGCCTTTTTTGCCTTGAGTTTGTCGAATACCTGCTCGATGACGATGCGGTCCAGTTCTCTGCCGATTTCGGTATTGAACACCCGGGTCACAAAGTCGTCGGGAATCTCCCCGCCGGCAAAGCCCTCCGGCAGCAATTGCATCCGCGCCTCGTAGATCTCGTCCTCGCTGCCATGCAGGGAAATCACCGGCTGGAAGGAGGCGCCAATCTGATTTTTCTTTATCAGGTGCCTGCCGATGCGCAGCACTTCGGCGTCGGAGATGTCGCTGGCTGCGGCGTCGAACACCGGCTCGTAGAGTTTGGCCCGGTTGCCGGACTTGCCGTTGGCGTCCACTTGTTGCAGCTCGGCAATGGTTTGCTGGCAGGCGGACAGCACTTCATCGGCGGAGGCGGTGGCCTCACCAATGGTGGCTATCCCTATGCTCAGGGTGCAGGTGAAACTACCGTGGCTGATGTTGAAGATCTGGGACGACACCTCCGTGAGTAGGCGGTTGGCCATCGCCAGCCCCTTCTCGCCATCACTGGTGGTGAGGACAAAGGTAAAGGCCTCCTCCCGCAGTCGGCCAAAGAGCGCCTTGTCGGGGATCAGGCTGTCGAGGAAGTGGGCCAGCTGGGCCATGCCCTCCTCGGTCTCGCCGATACCCAGGCGCTTCTGAATGTCACCGTAGTGGTCCACCTCCAGGTAGAACAGCAGCGCGTCCTCGCCGGTCTTGGCCGCCCTGCGGATGGTGCTGTTGATCCCCTCCACCAGCTCCTGAAGGCGGATTTTGCTGACGTCGGTTTCCACATAGGGGGTGCCCGCTCCCGCCTCCCCGGTGCCGGAGGCCATGTAGTCCTTCTTGATCAACAGTTGCAGCGCCTGCTCGCCGTGAAAGTCGATCTGGGACAATACGGCCTGGACAGGAATGGCATTGCCGTCGGGGCGATTGCCCTCGAAGCGAATCACCTCGGCATCCCAGGCGTCGTGCTCATCGAGGGGCTTGAGATACTTTTTGAAACTGCTTTGGCTGGTGCCGGCGATGGTGTCGATCACTGGCAACAGGGTCATGCTGTCGGCATCCAAGTAGCCAAAATAGTTGGCATAGGCACTGTTGACATGAACATAGGTGCCCTCCTGGATGATGGCGATGCCGTCCTGGGAGCTGAGGATCAGGCTCTCGAAGCGATCTTCCGATTCGCTGAAGCGACGTTTCCAATAGCGCAGTTTGCGCCTCTGTTCCAGGTGGGCCAGGGTCCTGGCCACGATCTGGATCAGGTACTGGTCCTCGTCCACCGGCACGGCATCGGCGGCACCCATTTTGAGCGCCTCTACGGTCTCGGCAAAGCTGAATTCCCCGAGGATGAATATAACCGGCACATCCTTGTTGAGACGGCGGATCTGGTGGATAACATTCTTGGCGGGCACCGAGGTGGCGTGATACTGGGCGAGAACCAGTTCCCAGTTGCGCTCCTGCACTTTTTTGTTGAGCTCGCTGGCGTTTGCCGCGTAGTGGGGGTCTACGCGATAGTTGGCGTTGCGCAGCAGGCTGACCAGGCGGTTGGCTTCATCCACATCGTCGTGAACCAGGAGGATATTGATCGTTTGTTCGGAATCCATAGTTTTCGCTTGTTTCCTGGAGAGTAATGCCGCCGAGCCTGTCGCCCGATGTTCCGGGTTCTGGGTAATTCGCAGTATAAAACGGCCGAATCGCCATCACCACCCCGGCGACGCCTGGCGCCCTTGGAGGCTATTTCAGGGAGGTCGAGTCCAATTTGAAGATGGACACGTGAAAAGTGGCGTCGCGACAGCTCAGCAGGCGGGTCACTTTTTTGCCCGCGGCACTGTGGACCATCACCGAACTGTAGGGGCGGAAGGGCAGGGCGGTGACCACCAGGTGGGCGTCGGCGTCCAGGGACAACAGCATCCCCGGATAGTATTGTTCACCGCCGGCGCTGGGGTGCTCGCTGTCGTGGAAGGGAAATTCCGCCCCCCCGACACTGGCCTGGGGGGTGCCCGGGGCAAGCTGGGACACCGCACAGGGTTCGGGCCGGTCGGCAATGAACTGGACACCCACCATGCGCTTTAGGGCCGAGGTCACCCGGGTCCAGCGCACCAGCCCCAGCTGTGGTTGACTGCCCTCCAGCGGCTGAATGTACACCAGCTCGCCGGCGGTGAGGTTTTCACCGGGGGCGTCGAACTCCACCCGGGCGCCGCCGGCGCTGATGTTGGAGCGGATGCCCTCATAAATTCTCAGGGTGGACTTCTCATCCTCCAGGGGTTGGCCGGGGGTCGCGGGTGCCAGGGGTGAGGGTTTGCCCTGGCGCCCGAGGAAAACATCCCTGTGGTCCGCGGGCTTGTCCTCCATCAAGGTCAGGGAGAGATGGGCCTTGGGTTTGCTCAGGGACAGGTTCTTGAGATAGGTCTCCAGGTTCTTGGTCTGGGTCAGGTGGCGGTGGATGTGACTGAGTCCAAATACAATGTGCACCCTGGTGCTGTCGGTGAGGTGTTCGTCTTCCCGCTTGATCTCCCGGGACCAGTATTTGCAGAGTTCCCTGGCCAATCTGTCGTTGAGGCCGCTGAGGGTTCCGCTGGCAAGGCGCTCTTCAATGTGTTTCACCAGGCGGAAGGTACGCAGGCGAAAGTGCCTGTTGGTGGTGCCGTCCACCTTGAAGCTGTACTGCGGACCCTTGTCGCTCTGGGTGTCCACCACAAAGATGCCCTCCAGGTGGTTCTGGGCGAAGTCCACCAGATCGCCGTTGCCGAGGAGGAAGGTTTCGATGCGCCTCAGGTCCTGGGGGGTGTAGCGGCCCGGGTCGGCACTGGCGATCATCAGGGGCACCACATAGGCCGATTTGATGGTGGCCCGGGCCCCGGAGGTGACTCTGGACTCCTGGTAGGGCAGGGTATCCAGGCCCTTGAAACGGGCAATGTTGTAAATGGCGTGGATTTCCAGCCAGGTGTTTGCCGGCGGAGGGACATAGCTCTCCCAGCACTCCATGAGGATCTGACTGAGTACCGCAAGGGCGGAATACCCGGCTGAAACCGCCAGGTGAGGGGGCGCAGCCGGGCTTTCGAGGGTTTTCACCAGCACCGACTTATAGCCTTCCGCCAAGTGGCGGAGCATGGCGATGGACAGCGACAGCATCTTGGCGGTGGTCTGGTTGATGGTGAGATTCCGTGTCAACCGTTGCACGCAGGCGAAGGCTTCGGGGCGAGCCAGGTCGAGGAGCGCCATTTTTCGCCCGGGGGGCACATTGAGGCCGGCCAGCTCCGGCAGCAGGGCGTAGAGCTTGCTGCACAGCTCGGCGGGATTGGTGTGGGGCAGATCCTTCAGGAAGGCGCCGAAGTCTTCGTTGCTGGCACTGCAGTAGGACAAGCCATCGAAGGATGTCCTGGGTAGGCTGAGCAGGGCGATGTTTCTGGCAATTTCGTTACTGGACACGGTTATCGGTTGTCTTCCTGACTATGGGTGGATTCTTGCGCTTTCACAGGGTCTTGTCCAATATTTTCCGCCCGGGGGAGGGGGGCTCGGGAAAGATCAGCATTTTGGCGGGTTCTCCCGGCGTATCCCTCACCAGCTTGGGCACCAGGTAGCCGGGCAGCAGATGCTGGAGGCCCAGATGCAGAGTGCGCCCCTCCTCCTCCGGGGTGTCGAAGTGGCCGGCCCCCGCCACCGGGTCCAATAGATGCAGGTAGTAGGGCAATACGCCGGCGGCGAAAAGGGTTTCGCTGAGGTCTGCCAGGGTCTGCACGCTGTCGTTGACCCCCGCCAGCAATACCGCCTGATTGAGAACCTGGATCCGGGCGTCCCGCAGCCGGGCGACCATGGCCGCAACCTGGGGGTCGATCTCCCGAGGGTGATTGATATGGAGCACCATGCACAGGCTGAGCCTGGTGGCCGCCAACCAGGCAAGGCACTGCTCATCGATGCGGGAGGGAATGACCACCGGTAGACGGCTGTGGATGCGCAGCCGCCGAATGTGGGGGATGGCCTCGATTTCCCCCACCAGCCAGGCCAGCTGGCGGTCGTCACTGGCCAGGGGGTCACCGCCGCTGAGAATGACTTCGCTGATGCTGGGGTCGGCGGCGATATAGGCCAGTGATGCCCGCCACTGCTTGCGGCCCGGGGTGTTCTCGCCGTAGGGGAAGTGGCGGCGGAAACAGTAACGGCAATTGATCGCGCACACCGGGGTGGTGATCAGCAGTACCCGGCCGCGGTACTTGTGGATAATTCCCGGCACCGGGTTGTAGGCACTCTCCGCGAGGGGGTCGCCGGAAAAGCCCGGTGTCGGGGCCAGCTCGTCCGTCAGCGGCACCACCTGTCGCAGCAGGGGGTCGTCGGGGTCGCCGCAGGTCATGCGGGCGACAAACCCCCTGGGCACCCGCAGGCGAAACGGCGGCGCGTGCTGGACCCGGCGGGAGAGGTCGCTGTCCCCCAGGCCCAGAAGGTCCAGCAGCTCGCGGACATCGGTGATGGCCTCCCGGAGTTCATCTTTCCAGGTGGATGTCTGCCATGTGGCGATGGTCTGGGTTATCATAGCCGCCTTTTTGTGAACCTGTGATCAATGAGGCAAGAATGGCCAACTATTCTACCAACGAATTCCGCTCCGGTCTGAAAGTCATGCTCGACGGCGACCCCTGTTCCATCGTCGAGAATGAATTCGTCAAGCCCGGCAAGGGCCAGGCGTTCAGCCGGGTTCGCCTGCGCAACCTGAAAACCGGACGGGTTTGGGAGCGCACCTTCAAGTCCGGTGAGACCCTCGAGGGTGCCGATGTCAACGACCGGGACATGCAGTACCTGTACAACGACGGTGAATACTACCACTTCATGGAGCCGGGCAACTTCGAACAACACCAGGCGAGCGCCAAGACCGTCGGCGATGCAGCCCAGTGGCTGCGGGAACAGGACGTGTGTATCGTCACCCTGTACAACGGCCAGCCCCTGTCGGTGACCCCCCCCAACCATGTGGAGCTGGAAATCGTCGAAACCGACCCCGGCCTCCGCGGCGACACCGCCCAGGGGGGTACCAAGCCCGCCAAGCTGGTGACCGGCGCCACGGTGAAGGTGCCCCTGTTCCTCAATATCGGCGATGTCATCAAGGTGGACACCCGTACCGGGGAATACCAGGGTCGTGCCCGGGACTGACTGGCGGCCCACCGCCACCTGGGAGGTACTTGCAAAGAGAGCGGAACTGCTGGCGCAGATCCGCTCTTTTTTTGCCCGCGCCGGGGTGCTGGAGGTGGAGACACCCCAGCTCGGCAACTTCGCTGTCACCGATCTCCATATCGACTGCGTGGCCGCCACCGTCAACGGCGCTACCCGCTACCTGCAAAGCTCCCCCGAATACTTTATGAAGCGCCTGCTCGCCGCCGGCGCCGGTCCCATCTATTCGCTGGGCAAGGTGTTCCGCGACGAGGAGCGCGGTCGCCGCCACCGCCCGGAATTCACCCTCCTGGAGTGGTACCGCCCCGGCTGGGACGAACACCTGTTGATGGATGAAGTGGCCCGGTTGATCGCCGGCCTGTCCCCGCAACCCCTGGCGGTCAGCGTGCGCCCCTACGGCGAGGTGTTTACGGAAATCACCGGCCTCGATCCCCACCGGGCTGATACCGCGGACCTGGCCAGCTGCGCCGCCCGCCACTGCGGCGGCGACTGGCGCAGCGAGCCCCGCGCCACCCTGCTGGACCTGCTGTTCAGCCAGGTGGTGGAACCCCGCCTGCCGGACGGCCTGCTGCTGCTTTGCGACTACCCCGCCTGCCAGGCCGCCCTGGCCCGGCTGGGGAAAAATCCCGCGGGGGAGCCCGTCGCCCGGCGCTTCGAGTTGTTTCTCAATCGCATGGAGCTGGGCAACGGCTACTTCGAACTGGCCGACGCCGACGAGCAGCGACGCCGGTTCGCCGCCGACATGGCCGCCCGCGAGGGGGCGGGCAAGCGGCCCATGGCCGCCGATGAGCGCCTGCTGGCGGCGTTGCGCCACGGCCTGCCGGATTGCGCCGGTGTCGCTATCGGCGTCGACCGGCTGCTGATGCAGTTGGTGGGGGCGGGGGATATCGCCGAGGTGCTGGCCTTTGCCGATGGGTAGCGGGGGGGGATGTGCGGCGCCGGTTGCTGTGGGCGCTGCCCCGGATTGTCGGCGCCATCGGTGACGGTGGCTGGATAACCCGCGAAAACCCGAGATTGGGGTCTGCCGCAGCCTCGACGCCACGCTTTAGCGGCAGCCGCTCAACCCCTGGTCCATGGCGGTGGCCGGCTCGTCCCTGGTGGTGCCCACCACCTCGGCGGGCACCCCGGCCACTATGCTGTGGGCGGGTACGGCTTTCAGCACCACACTGGCGGCGGTTACCTTGGCGCCCTCGCCGATTTCGATATTGCCGAGGATTTTTACCCCCGGGCCAAGCAGCACGCCGCGGCGGATTTTGGGGTGGCGGTCACCGCCAACCTTGCCGGTGCCACCCAGGGTCACCGACTGCATAATGGACACACAGTCCTCCACCACCGCCGTTTCGCCAATGACGATGCCGGTGGCGTGATCCAGCATCACCCCCTTGCCCACCCGGGCGGCGGGGTGGATGTCCACCCCGAATACCGTGGAGATGCGGTTTTGCAGCACCAGGGCCAGGGAGTTGCGGCCCTGGCGCCACAGCCAGTGGGCCGCCCGGTAGGACTCCAGGGCGTGAAAGCCCTTGAAATAGAGAAAGGGGGTGGAAAAATTGCGACAGGCGGAGTCCCGCTCGAAGGTGGCGACAATATCGCAGCGGGCGCTGTCGATGATCGCCGGTTCTTCGGCAAAGGCCCGGTCGAACACCTCGCGCAACTGCAGGGCGGGAATAATGTCGCTACCCAGCTTGCTGGCCAGGTGAAAGCTCAGCGCCGAGGCCATGTCCCTGTGGTTGAGGATGGTGGCGTGGAGAAAGCTGGCGAGTACCGGCTCGTCCACCACCAGCTGACGGGTCTCGTCCACCAGGGTTTGCCACAGGGTTTGCAGGCAGAGTTCGGGCATGATTGGGTCCGGCGCTAAAAGCCTCATTATCGCGGTGGGCGGCTTATTTTTCCAGCGCTGTGCGCGCCAGGCACCAGATCTGTACGCTGGCGGCGCCAGCGCCCATCAGCGCGGTGGCCAGCGCCCGGGCGCTGCTGGCGGTGGTCACCACATCGTCAATCACCGCGATGTGCAGGTTGGCGCAGGCGGGGGCCGCGGCAAAGGCACCGCGCAGGTTGCGCTGGCGCAAGCGACGGTCGAGCTGTTGCTGCATGGGGGTGTTGGCCACCCTGCGGGCCAGGCGGCCGCGGAGGGGGATGCCGGCGTCAGCGGCAACCACCCGGGCGATCTCCCCGGCCTGATTGAATCCCCGCGCCCACAGGCGCCGCCAGTGGAGGGGCATGGGCAACAGCACCTGGGGCATAAAGACCTCCTGACTCGGGTCCAGCACATGGCGCGCCAGCAGCGCCCCCAGGGTGCGGCCGGCACTGAGGTCGCCGCCGTGTTTGAGCCCGGTGATCAGCTCACTCAAGGGGCTGGCGTAGCGAAAGGGGGCAAGGATGCGAAAAAAGTCCGGCGGGGCGTCCAGGCAGTGGCCGCAGATGCCCTGCACGGGCAGGGGTTCGGCACAGATTTGGCAGTGATTGCCCAGGGTTGGCAGCTCAGCCTCACAGGCCGCGCAGAGATCCAGGGCGCGCCCCGAGGGCAGTTCGCAGCACAGGCAGCGGCCGGGAAAGAAGCCGTTGAGGAGGGTCTCGCAAAGTCTGTTGGTCATCGCAGTTAACCGGAAAATCCATTTCTGGTTGACAGCATTGTCGCTGCCGCTATCATTGTGACCTGAACTTCCCGCGACTGTACAGAGACTCCCCATGACCGACGCCGCCGTTCGCCACGACTGGACCCGCCAGCAGGTGCTCGACCTGTTTGCCCTGCCTTTCAACGACCTGTTGTTCAGGGCACAGAGCGTCCACCGCCAGTACTTCGATCCCAACCAGGTGCAGCTCAGCACCCTGTTGTCCATCAAAACCGGCTCCTGCCCGGAGGACTGCAAATACTGCCCGCAAAGCGCCAGCTACGATACCGGCCTGGAGAAGGAGAAGCTCCTCGATATCGACGCCGTGCTCGACGCGGCCCGCGCCGCCAAGGCCAGCGGTTCAAGCCGCTTCTGCATGGGGGCGGCGTGGCGGGTGCCGCGCCAGAAGGACATGCCACGGGTGCTGGAAATGGTGCGCGAAGTGAAGGCCATGGGTCTCGAAACCTGCATGACCCTGGGTATGCTCACCGAGGACCAGGCCCGGCAATTGGCCGGCGCCGGTCTCGACTACTACAACCACAACCTGGACACCTCCCCCGAGTTCTACGGCGAGATCATCACCACCCGCACCTACCAGGATCGCCTCGATACCCTGGAGACCGTGCGCCGGGCGGGTATGAAGGTGTGCGCCGGGGGCATTATCGGCATGGGGGAGCGGGACAGCGACCGCGCCGGGCTCCTGGTGCAGCTGGCCAACCTGCCCGCCCACCCGGATTCGGTGCCCATCAACATGCTGGTCAAGGTCAAGGGCACCCCCCTGGAAAACGTCGACGACCTGGATCCCTTCGACTTCATCCGCACCATTGCCGTGGCGCGGATCATGATGCCGAAATCCCATGTGCGCCTGTCCGCCGGCCGCGAGAGCATGAACGACCAGATGCAGGCCCTGGCCTTTATGGCCGGCGCCAACTCCATTTTCTACTGCGAGAAGCTGCTCACCACCCCCAACCCCAAGGCCAACAGCGACATGGCCCTGTTCCAGCGCCTGGGCATCACCCCCGAGCAGCGCACCGTGGCGCGGGACAGCGAGGAGCAGGCCGCGGCCCTGTTGCAGCGGGTCGAAGAGGCCAACAGCCCCTTCTACAACGCCGCCGTCTAGCGGTCGCCGCGGCATGGACCTGGAGGCCGAGCTCGGGGCGCAGCTCGCCGAGCGCCGCGCCGCCAACCTCTACCGGGAGCGCAGGCTGCTGACCTCGCCCCAGGGCGGCCGCGTGGTCCTCGACGGCCGCCAGGTACTGGCGTTCTCCAGCAACGACTACCTGGGCCTGGCCAACCACCCCGATATCGTCCGGGCGTTCGTCGCCGCCGCCGAGCGCTTTGGCGTGGGCAGCGGCGCCTCCCATTTGGTCTGCGGCCACGCCAGCGAACACCAGGCCCTGGAGGAAGAGCTCGCCGCCTTCTGCGGCCGCGACCGGGCGCTGCTGTTTGCCACCGGCTACATGGCCAACCTGGGGGCCATCAGCGCCCTGGTGGCCAGCGGTGACCTGGTGCTGGAGGACCGCCTCAATCACGCGTCCCTGCTGGACGGCGGCCTGTTGAGCGGTGCCCGCTTCCAGCGCTACCTGCACAACGACCCCGCCGCCCTGGCCGAGCGCCTGACCATGGCGGGCCGCCGCAAGCTGGTGGTGACCGACGGCGTGTTCAGCATGGACGGGGACATCGCCGAGCTGCCGGCCATCGCTCCCCTGTGCAGTGCCCGCGGTGCCTGGCTGATGGTGGACGACGCCCACGGCTTTGGCGTGCTGGGCCGCCGCGGCGGCGGTGTCGCCGAGCACTTCGGCCTCGGCCAGGACGCGCTGCCGATCCTCATCGGGACCCTGGGCAAGGGCTTTGGCACCGCCGGCGCCTTCGTTGCCGGCTCCGCCACCCTGATCGACTACCTGGTGCAGTTCAGCCGCCCCTATATCTACACCACCGCCATACCCCCGGCGGTGGCCGCCGCCACCCGCGCCAGCCTGCAGCTGGTGATGGCGGAATCCTGGCGCCGGGACAGGCTGGTCGCCCTGGTGGCGCGCTTTCGCGCCGGTGCCGCGCAACTCGGCCTGGAAGTGCTGCCGTCGTCCACCCCCATCCAGCCGGTGCTGGTGGGGTCGGAGGCTCGCTGCATGGCCATCGGCGCCGCCCTCTGGCAGCGGGGTATCCACGTTGGCACCATCCGCCCGCCCACAGTGCCGAAAAACACGGCGCGGCTGCGCATCACCTTCAGCGCGGCCCACGGCGACGGGGATGTGGACCTGCTCCTCGACGCCCTGGCGGAAGCCTTTGCCGCCTGTGGCGAGGAGTCGCCATGACCGCCCTCGCTGCGCTGCCTCCGGGGCATCTCGCCACCCGGGTGCACCCCTGCAGCGGGGCCGCCGACGGCCCCCCCCTGGTACTGCTCCACGGCTGGGGCGGCGACGCCCGGGTGTGGGCGCCGGTGCTGCCCGCCCTGTGTCGCAGCCGCCAGGTGATCACCCTCGAGCTGCCGGGTTTTGGCGGCTCCGCCCCCTGCGGCCACTGGCAGCAGGCGGTGGCGGCGATCGCCGCCAGCCTGCCGCCCCGGTGTGTGCTGATCGGCTGGTCCCTGGGGGGCATGCTGGCGGCGCGGGTGGCGGCAGCCTGCCCGGAGCGCGTCGACAGCCTGGTCACCCTGGCCAGCAACGCCAGCTTCATCGCCCGTCCGGACTGGCCTGCGGCCATGGCCGAGCCTGTCTTTCGCGCCTTCCGCGCCAGCTTTGCCGCCAACCCTGTGGCGGCCCTCCGCCAGTTCCAGGCCCTGGAGGCCAAGGGGGATCCCCGGGAGCGGGAGGTGCTGCGCCAGCTGCGGGGGATGGCCGCCAGCCCTCAGCCCCAGCCCTGGCTGCAGGCCCTGGACTGGCTGGCGGAGCTGGATAACCGCGAGCTCCTGGCCGCCTTGCCGGTGCCGGCTCTGCACCTGTTCACCGCGGGCGACGCCCTGGTGCCGGCGGCCGCCGCGAAGGCCCTGGGCGCCCTGTGCCCCGGCGCCCGGGTCGAGGTGCTCGCCGGCTGTGGCCACGCACCCCACCTCAGCCAGCCCGACGGCCTGGCGGCCAGTATCCTCGGTTTCCTGGCCGCGCCCCGGGCCAAGGCCCACCCCTACACCCTGGACAAGGGCCGCATTGCCGCCTCCTTTGGCCGCGCCGCCGCCAGCTACGACGGTGTCGCCACCCTGCAGCGGGAAGTGGGTGGCCGCCTGCTGGCCCAGCTGCCCGCCGGGCTCGCCCCCGGGGCGGTCGCCGACATGGGGTGCGGTACCGGCCACTTCGTTCCCCGCCTCGCCGCGCGCTTTCCCGGCGCCCTGTGCACCGGCATCGATCTGGCGCCGGGGATGATCGCCCACGCCCGCCAGCATCACGGCGGCGACCGCCTGCGCTGGCTGTGTGCCGACGCCGAGTGTCTGCCCCTGGCCGACGCCAGCGTGGACCTGATTTTTTCCAACTTCGCCTTCCAGTGGTGCCAGGATCTGGCCGCCCTGATGACGGAGCAGTTCCGCCTGCTGGCGCCGGGAGGACTGTTGGCCTTCACCACGGTGGCCCCCCGCAGCCTGTGGGAGTTGCGCCAGGCCTGGGGGGCGGTGGACGGCTATGTCCACGTCAACCAGTTCGCCCCCCTGGCGGAGGTGCGCGGGGCTCTGGCCGCCGCGGGCTTTGCCATCGCGACTTGGCACCTGGAGACCCGCACCCGCCACTACCGCCAGCTGGGGGAGCTGACCCGGGAGCTGAAGTGCCTGGGGGCCCACAATGTCAACGGCGGCCGCAACACCGGCCTTACCGGGCGCCGGCGTATCGCCGGTCTCATTGCCGCCTATGAATCCCTGCGGGAGGATGCCGGCCTGCCCGCCACCTGGGAACTACTCTATGTGGTGGCCCGCAAACCGGGGGAGTTGAGATGACCGCAAGCTACTTCGTCACCGGCACCGACACCGAGGTGGGCAAGACCTTTGTCTCCGCGGCCCTGCTCGCCCGGGCCGGACAACTGGGCCTGCGCAGCGCGGCCTTCAAGCCGGTGGCGGCGGGGGCTGACGCCACCCCGGCGGGGCTGCGCAACGAGGATGCCCTGACCCTGATGGCCGCCGCAAACCTGGAATTGTCCTACCGGCTGGTCAACCCCATCTGCCTGGCACCCGCCATCGCCCCCCATATTGCCGCCAGTGAGGCTGGCGTGGAGCTCTCCGTGGCCGGCCTGATGGACCATGCCCGACACTTTTTTGCCGTGCCCGCCGACTTTCGTCTGGTGGAGGGTGCCGGGGGCTGGAAGGTGCCCCTGAACGGGAGCGAAACCCTGGCGGATTTTGCCGTAGCCCTGGGCCTGCCGGTGATTCTGGTGGTGGCCATGCGCCTGGGCTGTATCAGCCACGCCCTGCTCACCGCGGAGGCCATTGCCAGCGCCGGGCTGCCCCTGGCGGGCTGGGTGGCCAACCAGGGGGCCGGGCCGCGGATGGCGCGCCACGGGGAAAACCTGGCCACCCTGGCGGCACTGCTGCCGGCGCCGCTGCTGGGTGAACTGCCCCAGGTGGCGGGCGGGGATTGGCGCCTCGCCGCTACCCACCTGCGGCTGCCGGAGGGGCTGGAGCCGGACGGGCAGAGGGGCTAAACTGGCGTCCCCAGCGGAGAGTGCCATGACCACAGACACCAGACACAGCAAGCTCGACGACGAAGACCTCAAGCGGGTGGAGGAGTACTTGTCCAGCCCAGTGCACCAGGTGGAGCGCAAACCCTTTCGCCCCTGGCTGCTGCTGTTCTGGCTGTGGGTGGTGGTGACCCTGCTGGGTGGCCTCAGCCTGCTGTTCGGCCGCTTGGAAGGCTTTGTGTGATGGCGTCCCGGACCCGCCCGGGGAGGCCAACCTCGCCCCGGCTGCGGGTCAATGACCGCTGTCGACGTCACCACCCCGTGGAGCAACAACCGTGAATCTTGCCACCCTTCCCCAGCGCTACCTGGATCGCGTCAACCTGGGTGACCCCGGCCCCTTGAGCGAGCTCTTCGCAGTGGATGCCCTGTTTTGTGGCCCGCTGGGGCAGGTACTCCGGGGCCGCGACGCGATCCGCGATTTTTATGCCGGGGTATTTGCCCACGGCATACCGGAGATGGCGGTGGGCCGAACCCTGATGGATGGCAACCGTCTGGCGTTCGAGCTCATCAATCGCCAGCTGCCCGCCAACCCCGACGACCCCGCCCAGGCCATCGACCTCATCGAGGTGGACGATCGGGGCCTGATTAGCAGTTTCGCCGTATTCCTGCGCCCCCGGGCCGCCGACGGGGCTGGGGGCGAGACGCTTTTTCCCCGCTAGCGGCCGGCGCGGGATTCCTGGATGTAGAAGCGGGCTTTCTGGGCATTCTTGTAGCAGCCGTCAAAGTTTTCCACGGTTTGCATGGTGCGGGCGGCGGTGATCAGGCTAAGGGCCTTGGTGTAGCTTACCGTGCCGGCAAAGCCGTCGGCTTTGGCAATGCTGAGCTCATTCCAGGAGGCGTCCAGTTCACTGGCGCAACTGGCACGGTAGGAGGAGGGCATGCCTGAACAGGCAGCCAGCAGGGCGGTGGTGGCCAGCACAGCCAGAAGTCTCGGCATGGTATATCTCCAGCGGGTGGCGGGTGAATTCCGGCAGAGTATACCCCGATTTGGGCGCCGGACCAGAGCTCCGGGGTTGGCCGCCAGCCGGGGCGCGGCGACGGCCCAGAGGTCAGCTCATATCCCAGAGCTTGACCACGGACACATCGGGATCCCTGTCCCTCCCCGCCAGGCGCAGCTTGTCCAGGTAGTGACTCCAGAAAACATCCTTGTTCAGGCACAGTTCCAGCAGGTAGTCCCAGCTGAAGATGCCGGTGTCGTGGCCGTCGTCAAAGCTGATGCGGATGGCGTAGTTGCCGGATTTTTCGATGGCCTTGATGCGGACATTCTTCTTGCCCCACTGCAGTACCTCCTGGCCGGGGCCGTGACCCTTGACCTCAGCGCTGGGGGAGTATACCCGCAGGAACTCGCTGGTGAGGGTGTAGGTGCCGTGGTCGGGGAACTGGAGTTCCAGGTCGCCACTGTCCTTGTGAAGCACAATTTTGCTCGGGGTCATGGCCGGGCCTCCTAAAGGATATATCTCGATAGATCTTCGTCCTGGGCGAGGTCCCGCAGGTGCTTGTCGACAAAGGCGCTGTCGATGGTGATGCCTTGGTTATTTGCCCCGAGGTCGGCGGCGGTGAAGGACACCTCCTCCAGCAGCCGCTCCATCAGGGTGTGGAGGCGGCGGGCGCCGATATTCTCGGTGCGGGCGTTGACCTCCCAGCCCAGTTCGGCAATCCGCCGCACGCCGTCGGCGGCAAAGGTGATGTCGAGGCCCTCGGTGGCCAGCAGCGCCTTGTACTGCTCGGTGAGTGAGGCCTTGGGCTCGGTGAGAATGCGCTCGAAGTCGTCGGCGCTGAGGGAGTCCAGCTCCACCCTGATGGGCAGGCGGCCCTGTAGCTCCGGGATCAGGTCCGAGGGTTTGGAGAAATGGAAGGCGCCGGAGGTGATAAACAAAATATGATCGGTCTTGATCATGCCGTACTTGGTGTTGACGGAACAGCCTTCGATCAAGGGCAGCAGGTCCCGCTGCACCCCTTCCCGGGAGACATCGGCACCGGAGGTCTCGCCGCGCTTGGCCACCTTGTCGATCTCGTCGATAAAGACGATGCCGTTCTGCTCGGCGCTGGCGATGGCCCGGGTTTTGATGTCTTCGTCGTTGACCAGCCGTGCGGCTTCCTCGTCGGTGATGGTCTTGAGGGCTGCGGCCACGGTCATCTTGCGGGTCTTCCGCTTGCCGCTGCCCATGTTGGAAAACATGTTCTGCAGTTGGCTGGTCATCTCTTCCATGCCGGGGGGCGCCATGATCTCCACCCCGATGGGGGCGGCGCTGACCTCGATCTCGATCTCCTTGTCATCCAGGGCGCCCTCCCGCAGCTTTTTGCGGAAGACCTGGCGGGCAGTGGTGTCGCTGTCCTGGCCCTCGGTGCCCCGGGCGGGGGGCAGCAGGACGTCGAGGATGCGCTCCTCCGCGGCGTCGCCGGCCCGCTGGCGAACCCTCGCCATCTCCTCCTCGCGGAGCATCTTGACGGCGGATTCCACCAGGTCGCGGATGATGGATTCCACATCCCGGCCCACATAGCCGACTTCGGTAAATTTGGTGGCCTCCACCTTGATGAAGGGGGCATTGGCAAGGCGCGCCAGGCGGCGGGCAATCTCGGTCTTGCCCACCCCGGTGGGGCCGATCATCAGAATATTCTTGGGGGTGATCTCGTCCCGCAGCTCTTCGTTGAGCTGCATCCGCCGCCAGCGGTTGCGCAGGGCGATGGCCACCGAGCGCTTGGCGCTGTCCTGGCCGACGATATGGCGGTTGAGTTCGTGGACGATTTCGCGGGGGGTCATTGTCGACATGGGTTGTCCTGTGAATCTGTTGGCGTTGAGTTTCAGGTTACACGTTACACGTTGCACGCGATGCTGCCGGTTTCGGGCCGGGGTGTTTCATGGTCTGGATTGGGCTGCCGAGGTGGGGCGCTACTGCAACCACGTGCAAGGTGTCGGGTAGCTCAATATTCCAACTCCTCGATGGTGCGATTGTGGTTGGTGTAGATGCAGATGTCACCGGCGATCTCCAGGCCCTTCTCGACGATGCTCCTGGCGTCGAGATCGGTGTTGAAGAGCAGTGCCCTGGCCGCCGCCTGGGCAAAGGGGCCGCCAGAGCCGATGGCGATCAGGTCGTCCTCCGGCTCGATGACGTCGCCGTTGCCGGTGATGATCAGGGAGGCATTTTTGTCGGCCACCGCCAGTAGCGCCTCGAGGCGGCGCAACATGCGATCGGTACGCCAGTCCTTGGCCAGTTCCACGGCGGCGCGCACCAGCTGGCCCCGGTGTTGCTCGAGCTTGGCTTCGAAGCGCTCGAAGAGGGTGAAGGCGTCGGCGGTGCCTCCGGCAAATCCGGCGATCACCTGGTTGTGGTGGAGACGCCGGACCTTGCGGGCATTGCCTTTCATTACGGTGTTACCCAGGCTGACCTGGCCGTCTCCACCGATAACCACCTTGCCGTTCCGGCGCACGGAGAGAATGGTGGTGCCGCGGTATTGTTCCATGGTGGCGTTCCTTTTCTTTGCGGGAGTGATGGCAAGTATCTGGGGGCGGTTGGGGGGGAATTCAATGAGTGGTGTTTGAGTTTTGCGCCTTAGCTGTGGGCCGCCCCGTCGATGGCAAACGGGAAGCGTGAAACTCCCCCGTCCGTCAGGTTAAACTGGCGCCCACCTTTGAGGATAGCGATTACCTTGGATAGCCAGCCCCCCAGCACTCCCCCCTCCGGCCTGTTGCGCTCCAGCGCCCTGGTGGGGATGATGACCATGCTGTCCCGGGTGCTGGGGCTGGTGCGGGACGTGGTGATGGCCAGGGTGATGGGCGCCGACGGCTTGGCGGATGCCTTCTTCGTGGCCTTCAAAATCCCCAACTTCCTCCGCCGTCTGTTCGCCGAGGGGGCCTTTGCCCAGGCCTTTGTGCCGGTGCTGGCGGAGTTTCGGGAAAAGGGCGGCCAGGCCGCGGTGAAGGCCCTGGTGGACAGGGTGGCGGGGGCCCTGGGATCGGTGCTGATCCTGCTCACCGTGGTGGTGGTGGTGGCGGCGCCCCTGGTGGCCGCGGTGTTCGCCCCCGGCTTTGTCGGCGACCCGCGCCGCTTTGATGCCGCCAGCGACATGATCCGCATCACCTTTCCCTACCTGTTCTTTATCTCCCTGACCGGGTTGGCGGGGGGGATTCTCAACAGCTACGACCGCTTTGCCATTCCCGCCCTGACCCCGGTGTGGCTCAACGTCTGTCTGATCGCCGCAGCCCTGGTGGGTGCCGCCTTTTTCACCGAACCCGCCTACGCCCTGGCCTGGGGGGTGCTGGCGGCCGGCCTGGTGCAGTTCCTGTTTCAGCTGCCGTTTCTGATGGGCCTCGGCCTGCTGCCCAGGCCCCGCATCGACTGGCAGTACGAGGGGGTCAAACGGATCCTCAAACTGATGGGGCCGGCCATCTTCGGGGTCTCGGTCAGTCAGATCAACCTGATGCTGGACACCGTCATCGCCTCCTTTTTGCCCACCGGCAGCGTGTCCTGGCTGTATTACTCCGACCGCTTGTCGGAGCTTCCCCTGGGGGTGTTTGGCATCGCCCTGGCCACGGTGATCATGCCCAGCTTGTCCCGCCAGCACGCCCAGGCCAGCGCCGACAGCTTTGGTTTCACCCTTGACTGGGCGCTGCGGATGGTACTGTTGGTGGCGGTGCCCGCCTCCCTGGCCCTGGTGGTGCTGGCGGAACCCATCCTGGTGACCCTGTTCTACAACGGCACCCAGATCAAGCCCCACGATATCCACATGTCCACCGCCAGCCTCCAGGCCTATGCCCTGGGGCTCACCGCCTTTATGCTGATCAAGGTGCTGGCGCCGGGGTTTTATGCCCGCCAGGACACCCGCACTCCGGTGCGTATCGGCATTATCGCCATGGCCGCCAATATGGTGATGAACCTGATTTTTGTGTTGATTCTCCACAACCTGTGGCGGATGGGCCATGTGGGGTTGGCGGCCGCCACCTCCCTGGCGGCCTGCCTCAATGCCGGGCTGCTGTACCGCGGGCTGCGGCGGGAGGCTGTGTTGCGCCATGTCCCCGGCTGGCTGGTGTTCAGCGCCCGTCTCGCTGCCGCCAGCCTGGTGATGACGGGGGTGCTGTTGGCTCTGCTCGGTTACGGCGGCGACTGGTTCCAGTGGCACTGGTCCCGCCGTGTTATGTGGCTCGCGG
Source organism: uncultured Porticoccaceae bacterium (assembly GCA_964637045.1). Lineage (GTDB taxonomy): Bacteria > Pseudomonadota > Gammaproteobacteria > Pseudomonadales > Porticoccaceae > CAYXXZ01. The sequence continues at coordinate 20,725 of CAZWUP010000005.1, forward strand.
TGCTCTGCGGTGCCGGCCTCGCCGCCTATCTGGCCACCCTGGTGGCTTTGGGGTTGCGTCCGCGGCACCTGAGGTCGGGACGTTTTCAGGCAGGCCCCTGACGTGATTCTGAATGGTATGCCGTGGGTAGGAGCCCAGGCTGCGGGCGAGTGACGCCTTTAGACTCTATCAAGATGGGCAACCTACATGGATGCCCCCCGCTTATGTATAATTGCCCCTTTTGCTGACACCACCCCTGGATTCCCGTGGCGCTAACCTTTATTCGCGGCTTGCACAATCTGCCTCCCGAGCCCGGGAGCGTGGTGGCGACCATCGGTACCTTCGATGGTATTCACCGCGGTCACCAGGCCATCATGGCCCAGGTGAAGGAGCGCAGCAGCCACTACGGCCTGCCGGGCATGGCGATGATATTTGAGCCCCATCCCCGGGAGTTTTTTTCCCGCGAGCAGGCCCCGGCGAGACTGATGCGGCTGCGGGAAAAGGTGGAGGCGATCCGCGACGAAGGCATCGAGCAGATCTTCTGTCTGCAGTTCAATCGCTCCCTGCGTTCCATGACCGCCAGGGATTTTATCGAGCAGGTGCTGGTCAGGGGGGTGGGGCTGCGCTGCTTGATTGTCGGCGACGACTTCCGCTTTGGCTGTGACCGCACCGGCACCACCGCCATGCTGGAGGAGGCGGGCCGGGAGTTCGGCTTCGAGGTGGTGGACACCGCCACCGTGCAACACCAGGGGCGGCGCATCAGCAGCACCTGGGTGCGGGAGGAGCTGGAGGCGGGCAACTTCGCCCTGGCGGAGGCGTTGCTGGGGCGCCGTTTCAGTATCAGTGGCCGGGTAGTCCACGGCCAGCAACTGGGCCGCACCCTGGATGTGCCCACCGCCAACGTCAACCTCAAGCGCCACCGGGCGCCCCTCAGCGGCGTCTATATCGTGGCGGCGGTGGTGGCGGGCCAGTACCTGCCGGCGGTGGCCAATGTGGGCCTGCGGCCCACGGTGGGGGACCTGGTGAAACCCATTCTCGAAGTCCATATCCTGGACTGGCAGGGGGATATATACGGCAGCCAGATTCGCGTGGAATTTCTCGCCAAGCTGCGGGAGGAAATGCGCTTTTCCGGCATCGATGAGTTGTTGACCTGGATCCACAAGGATATCCAGGTCGCCAAAGCCTATTTCGCCCGCAAGGGCCCTGAACTTTCCAGAGCGCAATGACAGACACCAGCAAAGACTACAAGGCCACCCTGAACCTGCCCGCCACCGCCTTCCCCATGAAGGCGAACCTCGCCCAGCGGGAGCCGCAGATGCTTGCCAAGTGGCAGCAGCAGGGGCTGTATCAGCAGATGCGCCAGGCCCGCGCCGGCCGCGAGCAGTTTATTCTCCACGATGGCCCTCCCTACGCCAACGGCGATATCCACATCGGCCACTCGGTCAACAAGGTGCTCAAGGACATCATTGTCAAGTCGCGGGTGCTGGGGGGCTACGACGCCCCCTATGTGCCCGGCTGGGACTGCCACGGTCTGCCCATCGAGCACAATGTGGAGAAAAAATTCGGCAAGGCCGGCGACAAGGTGGATGTGAAAACGTTTCGCCAGAAGTGCCGGGAGTATGCCCTCAAGCAGGTGGCGGGGCAGAAACAGGACTTTATCCGCCTCGGGGTTACCGGGGACTGGGACAACCCCTACCTGACCATGGACTATGGGGTGGAGGCCGACACTATCCGCGCCCTGGGCAAGGTGGCGGAAAACGGCCACCTGGTGAAGGGCTACAAGCCGGTGTACTGGAGCGTGGTGGGTGGCTCCGCCCTGGCGGAGGCGGAGGTGGAGTATCAGGACAAGACCTCGTTTTCCATCTATGTCAGCTTCCCTGTGGTGGACGTCGCGGCGCTGGAGAATGCCGTCGGCCCCCTGGCCGGCGAAGGTGAGCTGGCGGTGGTGATCTGGACCACCACCCCCTGGACCCTGCCCGCCAATCGGGGGGTGTCGGTCAATCCCGAGCTGGACTATGTGGTGGTGGCCGCTGAGTCAGGGGGCACCCCCCAGCGCCTGATTGTGGCCGAGGCCCTGCTGGAGGACATGCTTGCCCACACCGCCATCCACGCCCACGAGATCATCGCCCGCTGCCCTGGAAGGGAGCTCGAGCACCTGGTGTTGCAACACCCTTTCTACGACCGCCAGGTGCCGGTATTGCTGGGTGATCATGTCACCACCGAGGCCGGCACCGGCTGTGTCCACACGGCCCCGGACCACGGCATGGACGATTTTGTGGTGGCCGCCAAGTATGGCATCGGCACCCTCAACTATATCGACGACCGCGGCTACTACCGGGACGAGGTGCCCCTGTTTGCCGGGGACCATGTCTACAAGGTGGATGAAAAAGTGATCGCCCTGCTGGAAGACCGGGGTCGTCTGCTGGCTCAGGACAAGATCACCCACAGCTTTCCCCACTGCTGGCGCACCAAGACGCCGCTGATTTTTCGCGCCACGCCCCAGTGGTTCATCAGCATGACCGCCAACGGCCTGCTGGACAGCGCCATGGCTGCGGTACAGGATGTCGCCTGGTACCCCGGCTGGGGCCAGGCCCGCATCAAGGCGATGCTGGGCAACAGCCCCGACTGGTGTATCTCCCGCCAGCGCACCTGGGGCGTGCCCATCGCCCTGTTCGTGCATCGCGAGAGCGGTGAGTTGCACCCCGATACCACCAATCTGATAGAGGCGGTGGCCCAGCGGGTGGAAAGCGCAGGCATCGACGCCTGGTTCGACCTCGACCCGGCGGAACTGCTCGGCGACGACGCGGCCCGCTACGACAAGGTCACCGACACCCTCGACGTGTGGTTCGATTCCGGCGTCACCCACTTCTCCGTGCTGGGGCGCCGCGATGAACTGCACTACCCCGCGGAACTCTATCTGGAGGGCTCCGACCAGCACCGCGGCTGGTTCCAGTCGTCGCTGAAGACCGCCATCGCCATCAATGGCACTGCCCCCTACAAGGCGGTGCTCACCCACGGCTTTACGGTGGATGCCCAGGGCCGCAAGATGTCCAAATCGGTGGGCAATGTGGTGTCGCCCCAGAAGGTGGTGAACGACCTCGGTGCCGATGTGCTGCGCCTGTGGGTGGCGGCCACCGATTTCAGCGGCGAGATGAGCGTATCCGACGAGATCCTCAAGCGCACCGCCGACTCCTACCGCCGCATCCGCAATACCGCCCGCTTCCTGCTCAGCAACCTGGATGGCTTCGATCCCGCCACCCACAGCGTGGCGGTGGACGACATGGTGGCCCTCGACCGCTGGGTGATGGACAGTGCGGCCCGGTTGCAGGACGAGATCGTGGCCCTGTACCACGACTATAATTTCCACATGATCTACCAGAAGCTGCACAATTTCTGTGTCAACGAGCTGGGCGGGTTCTACCTGGACATCATCAAGGACCGCATCTACACCTGCGGTACCGACAGCCTGCCGCGGCGCTCGGCGCAGACCGCCATTTTCCAGGTGGCGGAGGCCTTCGTGCGCTGGATCGCCCCGATCCTGAGCTTCACCGCCGACGAAATCTGGGGCTTCATGCCCGGTGCGCGGGACAGCACTGTCTTTACCGCCGAGTGGTATCCGCTGCCGCGGCTGCCCGCCGACGCCGCCCTCGGTGCTGCGGAGTGGGCGCGGATCGCCGAGGTAAAGGAAGCGGTGAACAAGGTGATCGAGGATGCCCGCAAGGCCGGCGAGATCAAGGGTGCCCTGCAGGCGGAGGTCAGCCTCTACGCCGCGCCGGAGATCGCCGCTCTGCTGTCGCGTTTCGGCGATGAACTGCGCTTCGTCACCATCACCTCCAGTGCCTGCGTGGTGGAAGCGGCGCAGGGTGAGGACGGCGGCGAAGGCGAAGGTGAGGGTGTCGCCAGCCCCCTCAAGGGGCTGCGGGTGGGGCTGCGCCTCTCCGGCGACCCCAAGTGTGTGCGCTGCTGGCACTTCCGCGCCGACGTCGGCAGCCGCGGCGATCACCCCGAGCTGTGCAGCCGCTGCGCGGACAACGTTGACGGCGCCGATGAAACGCGGCGCTTCGCCTGATGGAGCGGGGCATGCGTGCGACACGCCGGCGGGTGGGCACATGGCCGTGGCTGTGGTATGGCCTGGCGCTGCTGGTAGTGGTGCTCGACCAGGTCAGCAAGGAAGTGGCCAGTGCCTCTCTGGACTATGCCCGACCCGTGGTGGTGACGTCCTTTTTCAACTGGACCCTGCTGCACAATACCGGCGCCGCCTTCAGCTTTCTCAGTGATGCCGGCGGCTGGCAGCGCTGGTTTTTCATTCTGATATCGGCGGCCATCAGCCTGGTGATCCTGGTGTGGATGGCGCGTCTGCCGGCGGTCGCCCGCCGCCAGCTGGTCGCCCTGGCCCTGGTGTTGGGGGGCGCGCTGGGCAACCTCTGGGACCGCATGGCGCACGGGTTCGTGGTGGATTTTATCCAGCTCCACTACGGCGGCTATTACTGGCCGGCATTCAATATCGCCGACTCCGCCATCTGCGTGGGAGCGGCTATCCTGATTATCGACTCCCTGTTTGTTGACAGGGGGCGTGTCGAGCCCTGACAGGCGGAGTGGTGAGATGGGAGACGCAACGATGAGTGACCTGACGATTGGCCCCGGTACCCGGGTAACCCTGCATTTTTCCCTCGCTCTCGACGACGGCACCGTGGTGGATTCCACTTTCGAGCGCGAGCCGGCGGTGTTCGACGTCGGCGACGGCAGTCTGTTGCCGGGCTATGAGAAGGCCCTGTTCGGCCTGCGCAGCGGCGACGAGTCCCGTTTCGAGATGAAGCCGGAACATGGTTTCGGCCAGCACAACCCGAGCAATATCCAGCAGCTGCCGCGGACGGATTTCGACGCCGGGATGTCGCTGGAGCCGGGTCTCGTGCTGTCCTTCGCCGACGCCAACCGCGCCGAGTTGCCGGGAGTGGTCGTCGAGCTCGACGACGACACCGTGACGGTGGATTTCAATCACCCACTGGCGGGGCGGGATATCACTTTTCAGGTATCCATCCTGGCGGTGGAACCGGCGGTGACCCACTGATGGACAGCAAGGCGCGGGACGCTGTGTCCGGGGATTTTCCCTCTTTGGATAAAGAAGGAACATCATCCGTGGGCTCTCCATCCATGGACCCCCTGACCATGGAGATCGTACTGGCCAATCCGCGGGGGTTCTGTGCCGGCGTGGATCGTGCCATCGATATCGTCAATCGCGCCCTGGATATCTTCGGCGCGCCTATCCACGTTCGCCACGAAGTGGTGCACAACCGCTTCGTGGTGGAGTCCCTCAAGCAGCGCGGCGCGATTTTTGTCGATGAGCTCGACGAGGTGCCCGACAACAGTATCGTGATTTTCAGTGCCCACGGGGTGTCCCAGGCGGTGCGCAGCGACGCCGCCCAGCGCGGATTGCGGGTGTTCGACGCCACCTGTCCGCTGGTGACCAAGGTGCATATCGAGGTATCCCGCTACAGTGGCGAGGGCCGCGAGTGTGTGCTGATCGGTCATGCCGGGCACCCCGAGGTGGAGGGCACCATGGGCCAGTACGACACATCCAGCGGCGGGCGCATCCATCTGGTGGAGACCATAGCCGATGCCGCCAGCCTGGAGGTCAGCGATCCCAACCGGTTGGCCTATGTGACCCAGACCACCCTGTCGGTGGACGACACGGCGCTGGTGATCGATGCGCTGCGGGAACGTTTCCCTGCCATTCAGGGGCCGCGCAAGGACGATATCTGCTACGCCACCCAGAACCGCCAGGACGCTGTGAAGCAGCTGGCTCTGGAGAGCGATCTGGTACTGGTGGTGGGCTCCCCCAACAGCTCCAATTCCAATCGCCTGCGGGAGCTGGCGGAACGCTGTGGTGCCGCCGCCTATCTGATCGACGGCCCGGATGATATCCGCCCCGGATGGTTCAACGGCAAGACCCGTATCGGCATCACCGCCGGCGCCTCGGCGCCGGAGGTACTGGTGCAGGCGGTGGTCGAGCGGCTGAGGGCCATGGGCGCGGCGGCGCCCCGCCAGATGGCCGGCCGGGTGGAGAACATCAGTTTTTCCATGCCCCGGGAGTTGCGATAGCCCGTTGGGGCTGTCAACCCTGCCGTGCGATTCTCCTTGTCATTCCGGCCTTGCGGAGGCATCTTGAACCACCGCGGTATCGGATTTCTCCCGTTGGTCGGAATGACAGCAAAAATGGGCCATTCCTCATTATCCCTGGCCCGATCGCGCTGAACTGTCCGGTTCCCGATATTTACATGCCCAGTCATACCGGGCCTATAATGGCCCTCAAATAATACAAGGGTCACCGACATGATCGATCCGCGCCGTTTCCTCGCCATTCTGTTGCTTATTCCGTGCCTGGGTATCGCCGCCCCTCTTGCAGAGGAGGAGCGCCTGAAGCCCCAGTGGCTGGCGCTGGACAATGATGGCGACGGCAGGGTGGGCCTCGACGAAGTCCACCCCATGCAGGCCGCCGCCATGAGGAACAGCGATTTCGATGGCGATGGCTTCATTTCCCTCGCGGAGTATGTTGCCTACGACCACGATCCCGGCGGTGCCGGTCAGAGGCCACTCGCCGACAACGTCCGCTGGGTCGCCGATATTCCCTATGCGGCGACCGATGATCCGCGTCAGCGCCTGGATATCTATCTCCCCAAGAGCGCGGAAGTCGACGGTCCCTTGCCGGTCATCGCCTATGTCCATGGCGGCGCCTGGCGCACCGGCAGCAGGATCATGGCCCGCTCCCAGGTCATGGCCCATGTCGACAGCGGTCGCTACGCCGCGATATCCATCGGTTACCGGCTGAGCTGGCAGGACAGCTGGCCGGCCCAGATTCACGACCTGAAAGCGGCCATCCGCTGGATTCGCGCCAATGCCGATGAGTACGGGCTCGATCCCGGCCGTATCTGTGCCCTGGGGCCCTCCGCTGGCGGCCATCTGGTGGCGATGCTGGGTACTACCAATGCAGTGGCCGAGCTGGAGGGGACGCTTGGCGATCACGGCGACCAGTCCAGTGATGTGCAGTGTGTGATCGATTTCTTTGGGCCCGCCGACTTCCGGGTGGCCGACGACGCGGCCATCGGCGGCCCGGTGGTGGAACTGCTGGGCGGCCACCCCGCGGAGAATCCCGAGCTGGCTGCGGCGGCGTCGCCGCTGCACCATGTCAAGGCCGGCGCGCCGCCCTTTCTTATCGTGCACGGCACCCGTGATCCGCTGGTGAGCCATTCCGACTCCGTGGCGCTGACGAAGGCGCTGGACGAGGCCGGGGTGCCGGTCATTTTCCAGACTGTCGACGGTGGTGGGCACGGTGATTTCGGCGATGCGGCGGCGGAGGTCGAGCGGCGGGTCAGGGCGTTCCTGGAGCGGAATTTTTATGATCCCTCCGTGGAGGTGCCTTCGAATACCCTGAAAAGCGCTCCCTGACGGGCCTTCACGGATGAACAAGCGCCCAGGCGCCTGTCATGGGTTTCTCGCGAAAATAACGTTGATCAGAGTTGTCAGGAGTAAAGATGAGCAATATCCCTTTCGATGTCTATATGGCGATCTGCGCCACCAAGGCCCGCTACTGCCGCTGCCTCGATGAAAAGGACTGGCAGGGCTACGGGGACAGCTTCACGGAGGATGTGGTTCTCGATACCCGCGATTCCGGCGGTGAGGAAATGGCCGGCAGGGCCAGGGTGGTGGAGTGGGTGCGCTCGTCGGTGGAAACCGCTGTCACGGTTCATCAGGTGCATGTGCCGGACATCACGATGGTCGATGACGATACCGCGGATGTGGCCTGGGCGATGCAGGATAGGGTGATCTGGGACGACGACAGGGCGCGCCGGATAGGCAGAAAGAGCCTTACCGGCTACGGCTATTACCGCGAGCGCTATGTGCGCTGTGACGATGGCCGCTGGCGCATTGCGCGCAGTACACTCAGCCGTTTGCATATCAACTTCGAGCCCTTCGTGGACACGACCGCTGGCTGATGTCGATGGTGGAGACGATGCGGATGGACGAGGGGTTTAGCGGTGGCGTGGCCGTCATCACCGGGGCGGGATCTGGGCTTGGCGCCGCCATGGCCGGGCGTTTCGCGGCACAGGGCATGACCGTCTTCGCGCTGGACATCGACGGCGCCGGGGCGGAAAGCACGGCGCAGGCCGTTCGTGACAATGGCGGTAGGGCCTTTGCCATGGCGCTCGATGTCGCCAACCGCGAGGCGCTGCTGGAAGCGGCACGAAGGGTGGAGGAGATGGCTGGCCACTGCTCCGTGCTCTGCGCCAATGTCGGTGTCCAGCAGTTCGGCGCCATCGGCGCCCTGACCGAAAACGACTGGCGCTGGGTGCTCGACGTGAATGTGATGGGTGTGATTCACACCGTCGATGCCTTTCTGCCCCTGCTGCGCAAGGCGCCGCCGCGCCGCCATGTGGTGATTACCTCGTCCAGCGCCGCCTACTCGCCGGGGATCAGGATGGGCGCCTATACCACCAGCAAATACGCCGTCACCGGTTATGCCGAAACCCTGCGCCTGGAGCTGGCGGACGAAGATATCGGAGTATCGATTCTGTTCCCTGCGGGCATGGCGACCCGCCATCTCGAGTCCAGCCGCAACGCCCGCCCGGCGGAACTAGGCCCCTCCGAGACGAGGCGGGCCGATATCGACGCCATGATGCAAAGCCGGAAAATCGATATGGCCAGTCATGTGGCAACAGCCGAACACGCCACCCGGCATCTGCTGGAAGAGCTGTGCGAAAACCGCCGTTACATCATTACCCACGGTGATTGCCGGGCGGCGATCATCGACAATTTCGAAGAACTGCTCGCTGCCCAGGATCGGGCGTTGGAGTGAGTGTTGGGTTGGACACTCGACGCAAAAGCGTCAGGCGTCAGGCCAGAATCGTTTACTCGATCCCCAGCTTGCGCAACTTGTACCGCAATTGCCGAAATGTCAGCCCCAGCCTGGCGGCGCTGGCGGAGCGATTCCAGCGGTTTTCCTCCAGCGTCCGCTCGATGATGGCGCGCTCGATATCCGCCAGATACTGGTCGAGGGGAATGCCTGCGTCGGGGACGAAGGCGTTGTCCGCCAACGCAGGGGCGGCGGGGGCCGGTGGTCGTGTCGGGGCGGCCGGCGCAAGGGAGGACAAGCTGAGATCGCCGGCGCCGATGATGTCGCCGCTGCACAGGGTGAAGGCTCTTTCCAGGATGTTTTCGAGTTCCCTCACATTACCGGGGAACGAATAGTCGGCCAGTATGTTGGCCGCCTCGCTGTCGAGGCGGGGCGCCGCGCAGCCGGCTTCGCTGCCAAAGCGGGCGAGGAACGTCTGCGCGAGGGCGGGGATATCCTCGCGTCGCTCACGCAGGGGCGGCACCGCAATCTCGATCACATTGATGCGGTAGAACAGGTCGCCGCGAAAGTGGCCCGCCTGCACCTCGTGTTGCAGATTCTTGTGGGTGGCGCTGAGGATGCGCACGTCGACCGGCTTTTCCTCCGGGTCGCCGATGGCGCGCACGGATTTTTCCTGGATGGCTCGCAGTAATTTCACCTGCATGGGCAGCGGCAGGTCGGCCACCTCGTCGAGAAACAGGGTGCCGCCGTCGGCCGCCTGGAAGAGTCCCTGCTTGTCGCGAATCGCGCCGGTAAAACTGCCCTTGCGATGGCCGAAGAACTCGCTCTCCATCAATTCAGTGGGAATGGCGCCACAGTTGACGGGGATAAAAGGGCCGCTGGCGCGCGGCCCCAGGTAGTGGATGGCGCGGGCCACCAGCTCCTTGCCGGTACCGGATTCACCGCTGATGAAGATCGGTGCCTGGCTGCGGGACACGCGGCCGATCTGCTCCCGCAGATGAGTCATCACCGGGGAGTCGCCGGTGAGCCCCGCCTCACTGACGGGAAGAGCCTGCTCGCCGCGCAGTTGCAGCGCGGTTTTCACCATGCTGCGCAGCCGCGCCAGTTCCACCGGCTTGGAGACGAAATCGAAGGCGCCGGCCTTCAGGCATTCCACCGCCAGCTCGGTGTTGCCGTGGGCGGTGATCATCGCCACCGGCATGGCCGGGCAGTGCCGCTGGATATGTTCCACCAGCTCCAGGCCTGTGCCGTCCGGCATGCGCATGTCGGTGAGGCAGAAATCGAAAGAACCGGCGGCGAGCAGAGCCTTGGCCTCGCCGAGGCTGGCGGCCTCGCTGACGCCGAGCCCCAGCTGGCTGAGGGTGATATGGAGCAGCTCGCGAATATCCGCTTCGTCGTCGACGATCAGCGCCTGGTGATCATTCATATGTTAGGGCTATCCATTATCTTGCCAGGATGGGCGAAACTGATCCGGAAGCAGCCGGCCTGGCTGTGTTCCCGAGCCTGGTATTTGAGGGTGGCGTAGTTGATGGCGCACAGTTGCCCGGCAATATACAGGCCGAGGCCGGAGCCCTCGCTGGAGGTCGTATAAAAGGGCTCGAACAGTTTTTCCCGATCTTCCTCCGCCACGCCGGGGCCCTTGTCGAGAATGTCCAGCAGCGGCAGGGTATCGATACCGCTGCGGAAGGCGTGCAGCTTTGCCCAGGGTTCGCCGCTGTGTTCACGGCTGTGGCGCACGGCGTTGTCCAGCAGATTGCCCAGCACCTGCTGGAGGTGGCTGTTGTCGAAGGAGACGATGATATCGTCGCATTCGATCTCCAGTTCGATCGTCACAGGCTGGCCGATGGTTTCCTGGTACTCGCGCACGTAGTGGCGGAGCCAGCTGCCCAGCTCGATCCGTGTGAAGTCATGGGGGTGGGGGCGAGACAGCTCGAGCACGTTTTCGATGATCTGGTTCATGCGGCGCACCTGCTTGCCGATGATGCCGGTGAGCCGGGCAGTGGCTTCATCATCCTGAAACCGTTCCTCGAGCAGCTGTGAGGCATGGCTGATGGCACCCAGGGGATTGCGTATCTCGTGGGCAATGCTGCCGGCCAGGCGCCCGAGGGCGGCCAGTTTGAGCTGCTGGGCTTGCTGCGCCGCGGCGCGGAAGTCCTCCAGAAAAATCAGGGTTCGGCCGCTGCCCGCCTGGTCGAGCGGTTTGAAGCTGGCCTGTACCTCGGTATTGCCGAGGCGCGGGGTGAAGGGTGGCAGGCGGCGCCACGGGGTGTCGCGCCACAGTTTCAGCTGGCTGTTGAGGGTGTGCTCCCGCGCCAGCTTGTCGCGCTGGCGGAAGGCCGGCGTATCGCTGTTGCCCCCCAGCAGCTGCGCCGCCGCCTGGTTGATCAGTTCGATGGTACCGCTGCCGTCCACAACCACCACGCCGGTGAGCATACGGCTGATGATCCGCTCGTTGAGTTCCTGGAGCTGGGCGGCCTGTTCCGCCTCCTGGTTGGCGGCTTTTTCGGCGCGGCGCAGGGCGCGGTTGAGGCCCTGGAACAACAGGGCCGTGATGAACAGCAGGATGCCGAGCAGGCCGGCGGGGAACAGCGAATCCCTGCCGGTACCGAGAAACAGCTGGCTGGCGCTTTCGATGATGATGCCGATGCTGGCGATGGCGGCCACCAGTACGGCGAGCTGGCCGGTGAAGAAAATCGATCCGGCGGCGACCGTCACCAGCATCAGGTAGCCGATACCGCTGGCCAGGCCGCCACTGGCATTCATCAGCACCGTATGGGCGCAGATATCCACCAGCAGGATGAACAGCAGGTGAGCCGGATGCAGTTGATAGCGGCGCAGGAGGCAGGCTACGGCATCCACCATGGTGATCAGCAGGTAGGCACTGGCAGTGTAGAAATAGGCCCCGGGGTTGAGGGTGCCGATGATCTCGGGAGCCAGTTGCGCCACGAAACTGGCGAGCAGCAGCAACGCCAGCAGCAGGCGATAGGTCAGGTACAGGGACAGCAGGCGGATCGACAGGGTATCCGTGGTGTAACCAGGACTTTGCGTCAGTATTTTGCCGGTTTTCGCCATGCCCTTGCCGATCCCAGTGCTTTGCTATTACGGGCATTTTATCTGAAAATGCCCGCCCAGTTCATTGCTCCGGCTTTTCCATGATCGCGATCACCGTTGCCCTGGCCCAGGTCAACCCCCTGGTGGGGGATATTCCCGGCAATACCCGCGCCGCCATCGAAGCACTGCACGCCGCCCGTGCCGCCGGTGCGCGCCTGGTGCTGCTCCCCGAACTGATGCTGACCGGGTACCCTCCGGAAGATCTGCTGCTGCGCTCCAGTCTCGATGGGCGTATCGACATCGCCATTGCCGAGGTGGCCGCGGCGAGTCACGGCGTCATCGCCGTGGTGGGCTATCCCCGCCGCCGCGATGGCCAGCTGTACAACATGGCGGGCGTGTTCAGCGAAGGCCGGCTGGTGGCGGAATATGCCAAACAGCTGCTGCCCAACTACCAGGTGTTCGACGAAAAGCGTTATTTCGGCCAGGGCAGCGCACCCTGCGTGATCGATGTGGACGGTACGCCGGTGGCCATTACCATCTGCGAGGATATCTGGCAGCCGGGTCCGATGGCCGCTGCTCGCGACGCCGGTGCCCGGCTGATGCTCACCATCAATGCCTCCCCCTTCCACCGTGGCAAGCAGGTGGAGCGCGAGGCGGTGGTGGCCCGGCGTGCCCGCGAAGGTGCCATGCCGGTGGTCTATCTCAACCAGGTCGGCGGCCAGGACGAGCTGGTGTTCGATGGCGGTTCCATGGCGGTCGATGACCGTGGCGAAGTGCGCTGGCGGGCGCCGTTGTTGTTGTCTTGTTGGTGTGTTGGTTTGGGGTTGTATCCGCCGTCCATGCGTGCCCCCGCCACATGTCTACCGATTATCTGAAGCG
>CAZWUP010000006.1:0-32038 GCA_964637045.1 uncultured Porticoccaceae bacterium
ACACCTACAAAAAGCGCACTGTGGAGATTCCGTTGCAGGACGCCCTGTACGCTCCCCTCGGCTATCAACTGCAACTGCGCCGGGACCTGATGGCGGGCCACAGGGAATTTCACTACCGGGTAGTCAGCCGGGGAAAAATTCGCGACTACCGCTACACAATTAAGGGCGCGGAAACCCTCGACACCCCTCTGGGCAAGATCGCGACCCTGGTGCTGGAGCGGGAGCGGGATACCGACGAGCGCCAGACGTTTCTGTGGTTGGCAAAAAGCTACGACTATTTGCCGGTTAAACTTGTCCACAGCGAAGACGGCGATACCCACACAATGCTGATTGAGTCCTATACTTCCACTAGCCCCTGACGGGCAGTGTTGATCCAACCGGCTATGGGGTGAACAGTTGACGGAGCCACATATCTTTGCGCAGACTCGACTCGCGGGCTCCTGCAGGGAGTCCGACCTACGGGCAACCGGCGTCTGCCGGAAGACCCGCCGCAGCCCCCAGCGGGGAGGCCGCCAACCGAGGATCTACGAAAGCCCTGGCCCCAACCTGGAGCGCCACCCACTCGCGATAACAACAGTCACCAGAGCACGAGGTAACCCATGACCCCCGACCAGGACCACAGACCCCAGCGACCCAAATCCAGCGTCCCCTCGATCCCCATCGCCATTGTTGCCGTCGTCATTGCCGCCGCTGCCTGGTGGTTTCTGAGGAGCGACGAGGCTCCGCCCCCCCAGGTCCGAGTACCCGACCCGGCGCCCATGGTCGCCCCCCAGCCGCTGCCGGAGGCGGTATACCAGGCGCCGGACATTCCCCAGGCCGCCCCGGCTGCCGACCTTGCCGCGGACGACCCCGGACCCCAGCTCCCCGCCCTGGGGGAGAGCGACGACTTTACCCGCAGCCTTCTCAACCCCCTCAGTGAGGACCGGGAGTTTGCCCTCTGGCTGAGCACAGACAATTTGCTTCCCAAGGCGGCCGCGGTGATCGACGGCCTTTCCCGGGGCAATGTGCTGCGCAAGATCCTGCCGCTGCAACCGCCGCCGGGGCGCTTTGAGGTGGTGCGGGAGGACGACAGGATGCTTATCGCCGACAGCAACTACGAGCGTTACAACCCGCTGACCGACCTCCTCACGGCCATCCCCCCGAGCGCGCTGGCGCGGGCTTTCCACACCCTGCGCCCCCTGCTGGAGCAGGCCTTTGCCGACCTCGGCAACCCCGGTGACAAAGTGGATAACAGCCTGATCGCCGCCATCGACCAGATCCTGGCCACCCCTGAGGTGGACGGCCCCATCGCCCTCAAGCGCGAGTCCGTGCTCTATCAGTTCGCCGACCCCCGGCTGGAAGCCCTTCCGGAGGTACAGAAACAACTGTTGCGCATCGGCCCGGCCAACGCCGCCAGGATCAAGGGGCACCTCAGGGAGGTCAAGGAAGCGCTGCTGGAGCAGGGCAACGGCGGAGAATAACCCAGGTGCCGCGTTCAGCAGCCACAGCAACCAGGACTCCATCTATGACTGCCCCAGAACTCCGCCTGATTCCCCTGTTGTCCCTGGCCCTGATGGCGGGGCCGCACAACACTGCGCTAGGCGCCGACAGCCAACCTCCTGACCCGGAGCAGCCGCCCGCGGTCACCGACGACACCTGGATCGATGTCGGTCGCCACCAGATCATCACCGGTGCCGACAATATCGCCGAATGGATGAACGACTTCTTTGGCGATGTGCGCACCGAGGAAGATGCCCCCTTCTCGACCTTGCGCCTGCGCTACGAGCAGGAGTGGGATGAGGCCAACCAGTTCGACTCCGATATCAAGTTGCGGGGCAAGGTCTACTTGCCCCAGCTCAACAAACGTCTGAGCCTGCTGTTCGACGATGAGGACACCGGGGAAACCGGCCGCGACGACCTGTTGATCGACGAGAGGGACACCGCTGAGAACGTCACCCTGCAGTATCGGGCCAAGGAAGAGGAGCGCTACAGCATCGATTACCGGGTAGGTATTCGCTCGTCCCTCAACCTCAAGGGCTCGGTGCGCTACAAGTACGAATACCCCTTGGCTGAAACCCTGATCGGCACCTTCAGCCAGGAAGCCCTGTACCTGGGGGGTGACGGCTTTGCCTCCAAGACCCGTTTCGAGTTGGACAAGATCCTCAGCGAAGATAAATTGCTTCAGTTCCACAACAAAATCGACTGGGAGGAAAATGAGTCGGGCATAATCTGGAGCAGCAGCCTCTCCCTGGACCGGCGGCTTTCGGAAAAAAAGGCTTTCGGCTATTTTGTCGGCGTCCTAGGGCGGACCCACCCCGAGAGCTATGTGGACACCTACTCGGTGGGCGTTCGCTACCGGCAGAATTTTTACCGCCCGTGGCTGTTTGGTGAAGTGCAACCCAGCTACCGCTGGTACAAGGAGCACCCGGATTTTGACCGGGAGGGGGCGGCGGTGATCTTTTTCCGCCTCGAAGCCGTGTTTCAAAAAGACCTGAGCAGATAGGCGACCGTGTACCTGACCCTGAAATACGCCCATGTCGGCTTTGTCCTGAGCAGCCTGCTGCTGTTTACAGCCCGCGCTGTGCTGGCGGTTCGCGGCCACCCACTGCTGGGCAACCCGGCGCTGAGGGTGCTGCCCCATATCGTCGACACCCTGTTGCTGGCTTCCGCCATAGCCCTGGCGGTGCTCAGCCGCCAGTACCCCCTGGTGGAGCCCTGGCTGACCGCCAAGGTTCTGGCCCTGGCGCTTTACATCGTGCTCGGCAGCCTGGCCATCAAGCGGGCGCCCACCGCTGCCAGCAAAGCCCTGTACGCCGTGCTCGCAGTCGCCACCTTTGGCTATATCGTCCTGGTGGCGCTGACCAAGCAGCCCCTGCCCTTGTATTATTAACCTGGCATGTATTGCTGGCGGGTTAATAATGCCCCTCAAACCGCCACCGGCGACTTTTCGGGGTCGGCCTTGCGCTTGACGATCATCCCCACCTTGGCCATGGCCCGCTCTTTTTGCTCGTAGTCGGTGAGGATGTCATCCAGCACCCGGCCCACCCGGGTGGAGATCCGGATCTGCTCCACTTTTGGCCAGGTCACCCGCTCCCCCTGACTGATCATCTGCATCATTTCCTCCGGCGTCACATGGGTGAGGAGACGGCGCACATCCTTGAGGGCAAGGCGGTGCACGATATTGATATTGCCGGTGTAATTCTGCGCCAGAATGGAATAGAACAACGTCAGGGAGGACTCGATCCGCGGGTATTTTTTCAGGTACTTTTGGGTCAGGTTGCGGCCGACGTTGGCGTATTCCCGGGCGATCATCTTGACGAACCTGGAGGTCACCCGCTTGACCTCGCTGCTGTCCGCCGGGTCCACCGCGAAGGGCAGTACAAAGGGGTTGGTGAGACTGACGATATAGTGGTTGACCCCGTACAGGCGGGCCAGGCGTTTGGCGGGCAGATCGTCGGAGAAGGAACCGTCGATCCACTTGCGGGAGGGCAGATAGGGCTGGGTTTCGCCGTCCTTGTTTTTGGCCATCAGGGTCACCGGGGGAAAGATTCCCGGCACTGCCGCCGAGGCCAGCACCGCCGAGCGAATCAGCACATTGGGCGAGGTCAGGGCGTTGAGCAGTCGTGACTGCTGGTGGCGCTCATAGGGGGAAATGGCGATATTCACGTGGCGGCCGGTGCGGTTGAAAGCCTCCTCAAAGGTCAGATCGGGGACCAGCTTGTTGATGTTCTCGATAACCGCATCGCGGTCGATCTTTTTGTAACCACCGTCCCACAGCCGGCGCACCAGGCTGGCTTCATTCCTCGCCGCGGTAATCAGGTTGTCCGGATTAAAATACTGCGCCAGGGTCGCGGCGTCGTTGGTGCCCGCCATGGCGGCAAACAGGGCCCCGGCGCTGGCGCCGGAAATAACATTGGGCAGCAGATTCTGCTCCACCAGGGATTTCAGCACCCCGATATGGAAATTGCCGAGGGCGGCGCCACCGCTGAGCATCAGGGCGGAACGACCAAAGCAGTGGCTGGCGCGCTGAAAAAAATCCAGGCGCTCCTCGAAGCTGATCTCCTCACTGTCCAGATCCGCCAGGTAGTGCAGGGAGTCGGCGATCTCCTCGATGTAGTCCTCGATCAGGTGCTTGGTGCCGAATAGCGCCTTGCTGTAGAGGCGCTGGTTGCCCATCCGCCCCATATTGCCATGGATGCCCTCATTGAGGGAAAACAGCAGGCCCTTGTCATCGCCATTGCGGCGATAGGACCGCAACTTCTGCAGCCGCAGGCGGATGGTGCCAAAATCGTAGAGGCTAGAGGCTTCCCGCTCTCGCCACTCCGCCATACCGGACTGGAGGTCATGGTTGCGAGCGGCCTCGGCCCACTCCTCGTAGGTGGTGGCTTGCGCCATCAGTTTCCTTGCATCTTCAACCCTGGACAGGTTTTTCACATCACTACTCCTGTGGCGAACAGCTGGGAACGGCTTGCAATCCTGCTCATTGTGGGCATAAAAGCGATATTTTCCTAGTGGCTGGGTTGCGACGCACCGCAAAGGCCACACGTCGGCGTGAGTCAGGTCGAACCCAAGGACTTAGGGGCGGCAGGGCTGTGCGGCTTTGGTCCGGGGACGACTTGCTATATATTGGCCCGATAAATGCGTTTTATTCTTGAACACCGCCGACTTGAACGCCGAAAAGAAGCGGCCCCGGATGGCGACATCCGCAGCAACCTGGAGAGCCCATGACCGATATACCGTCAATCAAGGACGCCAACACCCTGGGGGATGTCCTCGCCCACCACAGTCGACACCGCCCGTTG
This sequence comes from uncultured Porticoccaceae bacterium, assembly GCA_964637045.1. GTDB lineage: Bacteria > Pseudomonadota > Gammaproteobacteria > Pseudomonadales > Porticoccaceae > CAYXXZ01. The sequence continues at coordinate 4,782 of CAZWUP010000006.1, forward strand.
CGGGTTGCCACCTCTTACCAGGGACGAGACACCACCTTCGCCGACCTCTATCGCCACAGCTGCCAGGTGGCAAACGGCCTCGCCGCGGCAGGGGTGGGAGTCGCCACCCGGGTCGCCCTGCTGGACAAAAACTCGGACCTCTACTTCGAGGCGGCCCTGGGCATCGCCCTGGCGGGAGCCACCATAGTCACCGTCAACTGGCGGCTGGCGGCCCCCGAGGTGGAATATATCCTCGCCGACAGCGACAGCGAGATTCTCTTTGTCGGCCGGGACTACCTGCCCCTGGTGGACAGCATCAAGGACAGCCTTGCCAAGCTGAAGCAAATCATTGTCCTCGACGGCGGTGCCGACAGCCCCGCCAGCTACTGCCCGTGGCGCAACCGCCAGGAGGCGGGAGCACCAGGGGTCCAGGTGGGGCGCTCGGACATCGCCATTCAACTCTATACCAGCGGCACCACCGGCCACCCCAAGGGCGTGGAACTGTCCCACGGCTGCTTCCTTCAATTCCGCGACACCGTGCGCGACGACCTGAAGTGGTGGACCGAATGGCACGACGACGACGTCTCCCTGATGGCCATGCCCGGCTTCCATATCGGCGGCATTGGCTGGCTGTTCGCCGCTCTCTACAACGGCCAGAAAACCGTGATCCTGCCGGAGTTTGAACCCACCGCGGCCCTCGAGGCCATGGCTGAGCACCGGGTGACCCGGCTGTTTCTGGTGCCCGCCGCCATTCGCGCCCTGCTGCTCGCCCCGGGTATCGACAGCTACGACCTGTCCAGTATCAAGTACCTGATTTACGGCGCCTCCCCCATTCCCCTGGATCTACTCAAACAGGCCCTGACCACCCTGAAATGTCAGTGTGCACAGCTCTACGGGATGACCGAAACCACCGGCGGCGCCACCTATCTGTCCCCGGACAACCACAGCACCACCCCAACCGAAAGGATGCGTTCCGCCGGCTGCGCCCTGCCTGGGGTGGAGCTGAAGATCATCGACGACAAGGGCGACCCTCTGCCGCCCCGGCACATTGGCGAGATCTGTATCAAGTCCCCCGCCAACATGACCGCCTACTGGGGGCTGGAGGAAGCCACCCGCAAAACTCTGGTGGACGGCTATGTCCACAGCGGCGACGCCGGCTACCTGGACGAGGACGGCTTTCTCTATGTCCAGGACAGAGTCAAGGACATGATTATCTCCGGCGGTGAAAATATCTATCCCGCCGAGCTGGAAAGCGCGCTCTTCGGCCACCCCGCCATCGCCGACATCGCCATTATCGGTGTGCCGGACGACAAATGGGGAGAGGCGGTGAAGGCCATGGTGGTGCTCAAGGACGGCCACCAGATGACGGAAGAGGCGTTTATCACCTACGCCAAGGGCCGCATCGCCAGCTACAAATGCCCAAAATCAGTGGCTTTTATCCCTCAGTTGCCCCGCAACGCGGCGGGCAAGATTCTCAAGCGAGAGCTGCGCGCCCCCTACTGGGAAGGTCGGGAGCGCGCGGTGAACTGAGGCTCTCGGCCCAAGGCCGTCCCATATTCGAACAGAGGAACTAGATGTCCAGGGTTTTGATCGCCAATCGGGGTGAAGTCGCCGTTCGCATCGCCAGAAGTGTCCAGGACCTGGGGCTAAGCGCCGTCGCCGTGGCCACTGCGGACGACAGCCACAGTTTGCATCTGCAGCGGGCCGACCACCGGGCGGTGCTGCCCGGGCAGGGTCCCCGCGGCTACCTCGATGGGGAGGCGATACTGGCCGCCGCCGCTGCCAACAACTGCAGTCTGGTTCACCCCGGCTGGGGATTTCTCGCGGAAAATGCCGATTTCGCCGCTGCCTGTGCCGCCGGGGGGCTGACCTTTATCGGCCCCACCCCGCAGCAGCTGCACCTGTTTGGCGACAAGGTCAGGGCCCGCGCCCTGGCGCAACAGTGCGGCATACCCGTGCTTCGCGCATCCCCCGTGCTGGCCGATGCCCAGGCGCTGGCGGAGTTCGCCACCCGCGCCGGCACCGAGCTTATGGTCAAAGCCGTCGCCGGCGGCGGTGGCCGGGGCATGCAGCCGATCGCTGCGGACACGGATATCGCCGCCGCCTTCAACCGCTGCACCAGGGAAGCCGAGGCCGCCTTTGGTGACGGCGCCCTGTACGCGGAGCACTTTTTGCCCAGGGCGCGGCATATCGAGATCCAGGTGGTGGGTGACGGCCGCGGCGCCGTCAGCCACCTATGGGAGCGGGATTGCAGTATCCAGCGCCGCTACCAGAAACTGGTGGAGATGGCCCCTGCCCCGGATTTGTCCCCCTCGCTGCGCGAGCGACTGATCAACGCCGCCCTGAAAATGGCCGCGGAAGTGGCTTATCTGGGCCTGGGCACCTTCGAATTCTTGGTGGACGGGAGCAGCGGCGACTTTTTCTTTATCGAAGCCAATCCCCGGCTTCAGGTGGAACACACCGTCACCGAAGCTGTGACGGGTATGGACCTGGTGGCCATCCAACTCAAAATCGCCCTCGGCGCCAGCCTGGAGGACCTTGCCCTCAGCGGGCCGCCCTCCCCGCCCCGGGGCTTTGCCATCCAGTTGCGCATCAATGCCGAGCAGCTGCAGGCGGACGGCAGCGCCCAGCCTGTATCCGGTCGGCTCGCCCAGTTCGAACCGGCTTCGGGACCCGGCATCCGGGTGGATTCTGGGTTCACCCTGGGGGACAGTATCAACCCCGCCTACGACTCCCTGGTGGCCAAACTGATCGTCCATCACCCCCAGGACTTTGGCGGCCTGCTGGCCCGGGCCCGCCGCGGGGCGGAGGAGTTCAACATCTCCGGCTTCGCCACCAACCTGCCACTGCTGCGGGCGATCCTCGACAGCGATGACATTGCCGCCGGAGCCGTGGACAACAGCTGGGTGACAAGGCATCTGGAGCAACTGCTCGCCAGGGCCGCCAGCTACGCCACCACCGGGCACACCACCAGCGACAAGATGCCACCCATCGATCCCCAGCCCGGGCCGCCGCTGGCGGATGGGGTTCGGGTCGCCACCAGCGCCATCGCTGGCGCGGTGGTGGAGATCTGTGCCGCGGAGGGGGATCTGGTGCGCGGCGGAGATACCCTGGCGGTGATCGAGGCGATGAAAATGCACCACCTCCTGGAGGCTCCCTGCACCGGCACCGTAACGGCCATCCTCTGCCGGCAGGGGGATATTGTCGACCCGGGCAGCCCCCTGTTGGCCATTGCCCCCAGTGACGAGGAAACCCTGGACGCCACTCCAGCGGAGACCCTGGACCTGGACGCGCCCCGCAAGGATCTGGAAGAGGTGATCGCCCGCCACCTGCCGGGGCTCGACGAGCACCGCCCCCAGGCGGTGGCCAGGCGCCGCGCCACTGGCAGCCGCACCGCCAGGGAAAACGTCGAGGATTTGTGCGACCCGGGCAGTTTTATGGAATACGGCGCCCTCACCATCCCCGCCCAGCGCCGGCGGCGGCCAGTGGCGGAGCTTATGGTCGCCGCCCCCGCCGACGGCCTGATCGCCGGCTTCGCCACCGTAAACGCCCCCCTGTTCGGTGACGACAACAGCCGCTGCGCCGTTCTCGCCTATGACTACACAGTGATGGCCGGCACCCAGGGCCATTTCAATCACAAGAAGAAGGACCGCCTCTTCGAGCTGATCGAGGAGTGGCGAATTCCCACCGTGTTCTACACCGAGGGTGGCGGCGGCCGCCCCGGAGAGGTGGACCAGGACGATCTGGTGATGGGCTGGCTGGACCTGAAAACCTTTACCACCTGGCCCCGCACCAGCGGTGTGGCCCCCCGCATTGGCATCAACAGTGGCCGCTGTTTTGCCGGTAACGCGGTCATTTTCGGACTTTGCGACATCACCCTGGCCACCCGCAACTCCAACATTGGCCTGGCCGGCCCGGCGATGATCGAAGGCGGCGGCCTGGGCAACTACAGGGCCGAGGATATCGGCCCCATGGCGGTGCAGACCCGCAATGGCGTGGTGGACATCCTCTGCGAAGACGAGGCGGACGCCACCGCCAGGGCCAGACGGGTGATGGGCTATTTTCAGGGCGACCTGGCACAGGCCCAGTGCCCGGACCAGCGCCTGCTGCGCCACCTGGTACCGGAGAACCGGCTCCTGGCCTACGATATGCGCCGGGTGGTGGACACCCTGGCGGACACCGGCACGGTCCAGGAGCTGCGCCCCCACTTTGGCGCCGGCATGATCACCGCCCTGGTGCGTATCCAGGGCAAGCCCTTTGGGGTTATCGCCAACAACCCCCTCCACCTGGGGGGCGCCATCGACAGCGAAGCCAGCGACAAAGGTGCCCATTTCCTGCAACTGTGTGACACCTTTGGCCTGCCGGTGATCTCCCTCTGCGACACCCCGGGCTTTATGGTGGGGCCGGACAGTGAACAAACCGCCGCCGTCCGCCGCGGCTCCCAATTGCTGCTGGCCAGCGCCAACCTCACCGTGCCCCTGTTTTCCATAACCCTGCGCAAAGGCTACGGCCTCGGCGCCCAGGCCATGGCGGGAGGCAGCTTTCACCGGCCATTCTTTGCCATCGCCTGGCCCACCGCGGAGTTTGGCCCCATGGGTTTTGAAGGCGCGGTGCGCCTGGGTTACCGCAAAGAGCTGGCGGCCGTCGCCGACCCCGCCCAGCGGGAGCAGCTGTTCAACCAGCTGGTGGACACCATGTACCGCAAGGGCAAAGGCGTTTCCGCGGCCCAGGTCTTTGAAGTGGATGCGGTGATCGATCCCGCCGACACCCGGCAGTGGATCCTCCGGGGCCTGCGCACCACCGGCAAAGCCAGCCGCGGCCGACGGCCCTATCTGAATGTGTGGTAATAACCCTGATTTTCCAGTTGACATGGCTTTGCGGCGTTATATACTGGATCCGCTTGCAAGTACGTATTCTATATATTACCCGCCAGATGTCCTCCTGTAGTTGATCATCCTGTAATTTATAAGTACTAGTCCGACTTCTAGCATGACCGCCCCCAACAGGGCATTGTTACTGATAAATCTGTAGGATTTAAATTATGTCAAACACAGTTACCGGCACCGTAAAATGGTTCAACGAATCCAAGGGCTTTGGCTTTATCGAGCAAGAGTCCGGCCCCGATGTTTTCGCCCATTACAGTGCGATTTCAGGCTCTGGTTTCAAAACCCTGACCGAAGGTCAGCGCGTGCAATTCACTGTTACCAAGGGCCAGAAAGGTCCCCAGGCCGAAAATATCGTTCCCCTCTAAGGAACACTGTTTTCAGCTGACAGCAGTTTTTGGCGGTTTTTCCGCCTGAGACGATAAAAGGCAGACTCCCTGGAGTCTGCCTTTTTTTGTGCCAGCCCGGACCCTGAGGGGCAGTCTCCAGGGTCCGGGACTGCAAGCCCAAGATCGAGGCGGAGGGCATCGCGCAAGTGGCAAGCAAGCGGGTATTTATGGAATCTCAACGGCAACCTGAGGCTGGATTCAGTACCAGCGATTCATAATTCAGGTCAGGCCCCTGTGACCACCGTTCGGAAGGTGAGATTGATGCGCTCCCCGCAGGGCAACCTCTCCTTGCCGACGCGGTGCTGCCACTGGTGTTGCAGGGCGCCGGTCATCAACAGCAGGGAACCGCCGGGAAGCTCCAGCACGCAGCGCTGGCGGTGATCGTCCACCCGGCGCAACTCGAAGCGGCGGGTTTCCCCCAGGCTCAGGGAGGCCACCACGGGATTGAGCCCCAACTCGGGTTCATCGTCACTGTGCCAGTCGACACTGTCCCGGTGGTCGCGGTAGAGGTTCGCCAGGGCGCTGTTGAAACCCTCGCCACAGACCGCCTCCACCCGCTGCTTGAGGCCGGCCAGAGACGCCGTCCACCCCTGGGTGGCGAGACGAATCCCGGAATAGCCGTAATCCGCACCCAGATCGCCGTACCAGGCATTGAGTCTGGGAATGGGGATCTCGCGGCCGGCGATGCGGATGCGGCTCTGGTGCCAGGGGATTTCCGCCCGCAACCGGGCGAGGTAATCCGCGGCCTCACCTTGGCCCAGAAACCGCGACCACAGCTGCAGGGTTCCCCCCTGCAGTTCAATAACTTCCCTAGCGCCGGCCAGCAGCATCGCCAATCACCACGGGTTCCAACTCCAACGCCACACCGTACTTCTCCGCCACGTCCCGGGCGATATCCGCGGCAAGGGCCAGCACGTCGCCGCCGCTGCCGCCACCAAAATGCACCAGCACCAGGGCCTGACGCTGGTGGACCCCCACCGGGCCGACCCTGACGCCCTTCCAGCCGGCCCTGTCGATCAGCCAAGCGGCGGGAAACTTGACGCTGCCATCGGCCTGGGGGTAGCGGGGAATGTCGGCAAACCTGGCCACCAGGGCGCGGCCAGCGTCCGCCGCCAGAATCGGATTTTTGAAGAAACTGCCCACATTGGCGATCTGCGCCGGGTCTGGCAGCTTGGCGCGGCGCAACTGGCACACCGCGGCGAATACATCCTCGGGGGTGGGCTCGGCCACCGCCGCCAGGGCCTGGGCCAGCTCGGGATAGCCGAGGTTTACCTTGGCGACCTTGCTCAGGGTGATCTGCACGGCGACGACAACCAGCCGGCCCTTCAACTTGTGTTTGAAGGCGCTGTCCCGGTACCCCAGCTGACAGTCGCCAACCCCCAGGGTGCGCGACTCGCCGCTGGCGATATCCATCACCTCGACCCCGTGGAGGACATCCGCCAACTCCACCCCGTAGGCGCCGATGTTCTGAATGGGTGCGGCGCCCACACAGCCCGGGATCAGGGCGAGATTCTCCAGTCCGTACCAGCGCTGTGCCACCGTGGATGCCACCAGCTGGTGCCAATTCTCCCCCGCCGCCACCCGCAGGGTAACGGACTCCGGGGTCTCATCCACTAGCTCCACCCCCAGATTGGCCATCGCCACCACCAGGCCAGGGACGTCGCCATCGAGGACCACATTGCTGCCGCCACCGAGCACCGTAACCTTCAGTCGGTGGCTCCGGGCAAAGGCCAGGGCCTCCCGCAACTCAGCGCCGTCGGCAACCCGGCAGAAATACTCCGCCCGGCCCGGAAGAGCCAGGGTATTGAGTTGCTGAAGAGAGATCTGGCAGCCGATTTCAAGCATTCAGGTGCCGGCTGCGAATATGTTCCAGGAGCCCTTCCGAGGCCTGCTGGATAAGATCCAGCACCAGCTCGAAAGCCTCCTCACCGCCGTGGTAGGGATCCGGCACCTCCAGCTGCTCCCGCTGCCGGCCAAATTCGAGAAACAGCCCCAGATGCCCGGCAAATCCCTCCGGCTGCATCGCCAACAGGTTGCGAAGATTGGCCCTGTCCATGGCCAGGATATAGTCGAAATCCCGAAAGTCCTCAGCGGTCACCAGCCTTGCCCGCAGGTCGCTGATGGCGTAACCCCGGGCCAGGGCCGCCTGCTGGGAGCGCAGATCCGGTGGCTGACCGATGTGCCAGTCGCCGGTGCCTGCGGAATCCACCGCGATGCGCTCCCCCAGCCCCTGGCGATCCACCAGGTGCTGGAAGACCCCCTGGGCACTGGGGGAGCGGCAAATATTCCCCAGGCACACGAAGAGCACCCTGACTTCACTCATAGCGAGGCCTCCACAATGGCGGCCACCCGGACCAGGTCGCCTTCGGTATCCACTCCGCCGGGCACCGGGGCGCAGGCTTCGGCGACATGGATGGCAAAGCCCTGCCACAAAAAACGCAGCTGCTCCAGGCACTCCAGGGTTTCGAGGGGCGCCGGGGGCCAGGTGACGAACTGGTTGAGCACCCCTACCCGGTAGGCATAGATCCCCAGGTGGCGCTGGGGGGAAAACCCTGGCGCCAGCCCCCCCTGCCCCGTGGGCTGGAGGTCCCGGGGCCAGGGAATGGGGGCGCGACTGAAATACAGCGCCAGCCCCCGGCTGTCACACACCACCTTGACGATATTGGGGTTGTGAAAATCCGCCTCACTGGCGATGACCTCGCTGAGGGTGGCCACCGCGGCCTCCGGGTGGGCCGCAAGATTGGCGGCCACCTGGAGGATCACCGCAGGGGGAATCAGGGGCTCGTCCCCCTGGACATTGACCAGGATGTGGTCGTCGCCGAAGCCGCAGCGCCGGGCCACTTCCTGGAGGCGGTCGGTGCCGGACGGATGGTCCCTGGCGGTCATCATCACCTCGCCGCCAAAACCCGCCACCACCTCGGCAATGGCCGGGTGATCGGTGGCGACAATCACCCGCTCGGCACCTGCCTGCAGCGCCTGCTGGTGGACCCGCTGGATCATGGGCTGGCCGGCGATCTCCCGCAGCGGCTTGGCGGGCAGCCGGGTGGAGGCGTAGCGGGCGGGAATCACTATGGAAAATGCTGGGGTCACGGCTGAGTTACCAGGGCTTCAATGGCGTTGATCAGGGTATTCAGGCCATTGTTCTCGAGACGGGCCGCCACATCAAGCACCCATACGTTGGGGTCTGAAAAGGCGGTGCATTTAACCGCATCCTTGGCGGTTATCACCACCGGCCTGCCGTCGCCAAAGCTCAGCTCCTGGGGGGTGAAATCGTGGTGATCCGGGAACGGGTGCAGCTTCACCGCCAGCCCCAGGGACGCCAGGGTGCGGGCAAAGCGGGCGGGGTTGCCGATGCCGGCGGCGGCGTTGACCGAGCCCTCCCCGGGAGGATGGCGCGGCTCCCTGGCCTCGCCGGTGGCGAGATTGCGAAAGGCCAGGGGCACCAGGTCCATGCGGTACTGGCGGGGATGGTTGAAAATCGCATCGCCACCGTTGACCACCAGGTAGTCCGCCTCCGCCAGCCGCGCCACCGGCTCCCGCAGCGGGCCCACGGGCAGGCACCAGCCGTTGCCCAGGCGGCGCTCGCCGTCGATCACGACGATCTCCAGGGTGCGGGGCAAATTGTAGTGCTGGAGGCCATCGTCGCTGAGGATCACATCGCACTGACCGCTGTCCTCCAGCAACCTGGCCGCCCGGTAGCGATCCGGGTCGACAATCACCGGACAGCCACAGGTGCGGGCAATCAGCAGGGGTTCGTCCCCGCTCTGGCGGGCATCACTGGCGACATTGACCTGAAAGGGGTAAAAGGGCGCCCTGCCACCATAGCCGCGGCTGACCACCCCGGGGCGGTAGCCGCGCTCCTGAAGGGCCAGGACCAGGGTGATGATCAACGGGGTCTTGCCGGTGCCGCCGACGGTGATATTTCCCACCACCACCAGCGGCACTGTCAACTTGTCTCTATGTTTTTCAAGATAGTGGCGGCGTTTGTTGATTACCCACGTAAACAGCCAGGCCAGGGGCGCCAGGGCCAGCGACCAGCTCCGGGGACGATACCAGGCCTTCTCCAGGGGATTCATACCGCTAGCGACCCAGGTCCTCGACAAACTGACTGTGGTACAGGGTGGCGTAGCGCCCCTTGGCATCCAACAGCTGCTGGTGACTGCCCTGCTCGACAATACTGCCCTTTTCCAGCACCAGAATGCGGTCGGCATTTTCCACGGTGCTGAGGCGATGGGCGATGATAAAGGTGGTGCGGCCGCGCATGGCGGTCTCCAGGGCGGCCTGGATATGGCGCTCCGACTCGGTATCCAGGGCCGAGGTGGCCTCATCGAGAATCAGGATCGGCGCGTCCTTGAGCAGCGCCCGGGCGATGGCGACCCGCTGGCGCTGGCCGCCGGACAGCATCACGCCATCGTCGCCGATCAGGGTGTCGAAGCCCTGGGGCAGGTTTTCGATAAAGTCGAGGGCGTGGGCCGCCCGCACCGCGGCGCGCACCTGCTCCGGGGACCGGTCGGCCAGCTCGCCGTAGGCGATATTGTTGTAGAGAGTGTCGTTGAACAGGGTCACCTGCTGGCTGACCAGGGCGATGTGGCTGCGCAGATTGCGCAGGCTGTAGGCGGAAATTTCCAGGCCATCCAGCAGAATGCGGCCACTGCTGTAGTTGTAGAAGCGGGGCAACAGGCTCACCAGGGTACTCTTGCCGCTGCCGGACGAGCCCACCAGGGCGATGGACTCCCCGGGCTCCACCCGAAAGCTGACCCCCTTGATGGCATCCTCGGTGGCGCTGCGGTATCTGAACACCACCTGATCAAACTCGAACCGCCCCGCCACCCTGGTCCTGGTTTCGGTGCCCTGGTCCACCTCCTCGGCACTGTCCAGGGTCTCGAAGAGCACGGTGGCGGCGGCGATGCCCTTCTGAATGGTGCTGTTGACCTGGGTCAGCTGGCGGATGGGCTTGGCCAGCAGGCCGGCGGTGAGCAGAAACTTGGTGAAGCCGCCGGTGGTCATGCTGCCCAATAGCTCCGGCACCATGGCCACCCAAATCAGAATGGCCAGGGAGGATGCCACCAGCAGCTGCACCACCGGCGAACTGAGGTTCTCGGTGAGGGACAGCTTGAGGCTCTGGCGACAATTCTGACTGCTGGCCCTGTGCATGCGGTGGATTTCATAGGGCTCGCCGCCAAACAGGCGCATCTCCCGGTAGCCGCCCACCGCCTCACTGGCGACCTGGGTGACATCCCCCATGGCGTTCTGGATGCGGCTGCTGAGGCGGCGGAAGCGCTTGCTCACATAGCCGATGATCAGTGCGATAAAGGGGATGACGGTGAAAAAGATCAGTGCCAGCTCCCAGTTGAGGACCATCAGGTAGATCAGCAGACCAATCAGCAGGGAACCCTCCCGCAGAATCACCTTGAGGGCCGTGGTGGTGGCACCCATCACCTGCTGGACATGAAACGTGAGCTGGGTCACCAGGTGGCCGGACATGTTCTGGTCGAAATAGGCACTGGGCATACGGGTGTACTTCTCAAAAACCCGATTGCGCAATCCATCCACCACATGCTGGGAGATATAGCTTATACCGTACTGGCCGACGATAAAGCCAATGCCCCGCAACAGGGCCACCGCCATGATCATTACCGGAATCACCACCCGGCTCTGGGCCAGGACATCGTCGGTGTCCATCAGCTGCCCCGCTATCCTGGCGGTGATCCCGGTATCGATGGCGGTGATATCCATGCCCCCCCCGGCGGCGGCCTGCCCGGTGACCACGGTGAGGACATTGACCAGGTAGCCGATCAGGTCGACAAAGGCGACCTCCATGGCGGAAAACAGCCACATGCCCAGGACACTGATGATAAAAATGACCCAGTAGCGCTTCAGCTCGCTGAGCAGGCGCAGGTAGATGGCGAGGTTGCTGGGCTGGGGCTTGTCGGCAGCCATCAGTCGTTGTGCTCCTGGGGTTCCTGAGTGGCAATGCTCAGCTGGGAAAAGCCCAGCCGCCCGGCGGCGTCCATAACGGAGACCACCGCCCGATGGGGGGCCTCGGCGTCGGCAATGATGGTGATCGGCATCGACTTGTCGGCCCTGGATGCCAGTTCAAGAGCGCTCATTATGGTCTCGATTTTGCGGTTGACAAGTAAATCCCCGTTGACGGCATAGCTGCCCTCCCTGTCCACCAGCACCTCCAGCTGGCGGGGCAGCTCCTCCGTGGCGGCCTGCCCGTCGGCCTCCGGAAGCTCGACGCTGAGACGGGTTTCCCGGGTAAAGGTGGTGGACACCATAAAAAAGATCAGCAGCAGAAAAACCACATCGATCAACGGGGTGAGATTGATCCCCGAACTGCGGCGCTGAGTGCGGCGGAACCTCACCTGCCGTTGGCCTCCGGCCCCTGGATGGAGCGCTCTCCGTGGAGGGCGTCCACCAGGCGGACAGCCTGGTCTTCCATGGTGATTGCCAGGCTGTCGATACGGCGTTCAAAGAAGCGGTGGCAGATCATCGCCGGAATGGCCACCATCAGGCCCGCCGCGGTGGTGATCAGGGCCTGGGAGATCCCCCCCGCCAGCACCCCGGCATTGCCGGTGCCCTGGAGCATGATGGCATTGAAGACCTGGATCATCCCGAACACCGTACCCAACAGCCCCAGCAGAGGGGCGATGGAGGCGATGGTGTCCAGTACATTGAGGTAGCGCTCCAGCTTGTGAATGACCTGCCCGGCGGCCTCGTCGATACTGTCCTTCATCACATCCCGGCCGTGACTGGCGTTGGCCAGGCCAGCGGCAAGAATAAAACCCAGGGGAGAAGAGCGCTTCAGTTCGAGGATATGCTCCCGGGAAAACTGATTCTGTTTGACGGTGTGCCAAACCTGGCCCAACAGCTTGGGGGGCACCACCCTGGCTGGGCGCAGGGCCCAGCCCCGCTCGATGGCAATGGCGATCACCGAGATGGAACACAGCAGGATGGGAATCATCAGCCAGCCGCCGGCCACTAAGAGTTCGTACACGTTGTTGCCCCTTCTCCAGCTTCCATTAAGGCGGTTACTCATGCTCCCCAGCGCGGCCGACGGCGGCGCTGGGAGGCCGTTACTTTACCATAATTGCAGCGCCCGTCCCGGGTCTGGCGTCGGCATCCATCCGCCAAGCTGGTGACCGTGGCGGCAAACACCCCAGGGCGCCGAGGTCAGGGCCAATGATTGGCGACGGCAACCCTTGCCTCAGTGCCAATACCTGGTGTGTTGGCGCCGGTATTCGGCAATCTCGAGGCGGCCGTCGCCATCCCAGCGAAAGCTGAGGGCACCGCTCTGCGCCGTCCGCCAGAGACGGCTGCCGAGGGCGGCAAAGCGCGCCTCCACATCGGGGTGGGGGTGGCCAAAATGGTGGTTGAAACCGCTGGCGAAGACCGCGTGACGGGGCCGGGTGGCCGCCACAAAGCCCGCGCTGGAGGATGTCTTGCTGCCGTGGTGGGAGGCAATCAGGACATCCACTTCAGGGCCCGCCGCCAGCGGCCCCCGGCTCACCAGGAAATCCTCCACCTGGGCTTCGATATCCCCCGGCAGCAACAGCTGGATACCCCTGTAGCTGATCAGGAGCACGCAGGAGTTGTTATTGTTGTTGGCTAACAACCCCGGCGGCCCGGTTCCGGACGCCGGTGGCCACAGCAGGCGGAATTCCACCCCCTGCCACTGCCAGCGCTCACCGGCGCGACAAGGGCGAGCCCCGATGCCGGACAGTCGCTCTGGCTGCCCCGCCAGGATATCAACCGCCGGCTTGCGGGCCAGCAGCCCCGCGGCGCCGCCGACATGGTCCAGATCCCCATGGCTGAGGATCAAGTGATCAATTCGAGGTACACCCAGCGTGGCCAGAAACGGGGCCACCACGGCATCGCCGGTATTGAAGCCCGAGGGATAACCGGGCCCGGTGTCGTAAACCAGCACCCGGTCACCCACCCGAACCACCGCCGCCAGGCCCTGGCCCACATCCAGCACCGTCAGCTCCAGGTGGGGGCCAGGGGTCGGCCTGGCGACCGCCACGGCCACCGCCAGCACCGCCAATGGCCCTCCCCGGCCGAGGCCCCGGGGCAACAGTAACAGCGCCCCCAGCAGCACCAGTACCGCCAGTACCCAGAGGTTTCCCGCCGGCAATCGCCAGCCCCCGGCGGTGGCCCCGGTGAGCACGGCGGGCGCGCCGTCGAGCCAGCTGAGGAGGTCGCCAAACAATGCCAGCTGGGCCGCCGCCAGATCCCACAGCAAACCGCCAAGGGCAGGAACCCCCTGCAGCAGGGCGCCCGCCAGGGCGGTGGGCACCACCAGGGTGCTGACCCAGGGAATCACCAGCAAATTGAGGGGCAGGGCCACCGGGGTCACCGCCCCCTGGAAATACAGCAGCCAGGGCGCCAGGGAGACAAACACCACCCCCTGGGCGGCGACCAGCTGCGGGCCCCAACGCCCCCTTGGCCTGGGCACAAACCACAGCAGCAAGCCGGCCACGGCGATAAAGGACAGCCAGAACCCCGGCCGTGTCGCCGCCAGGGGATCAACCAGGGCGACACCACACAGCGCCAGGCCGAAAATTCGCGGCAGTGAGCTGCGCCGGCGCACCACCAGGGCCAGCAGCACCGCCAGGGTCATAATCAGCGCCCGCTGCACCGGCAGGCCAAAGCCCGCCACGGCGCCGTAGGCCAGGGCCCCGGCGGCGGCAATCGGCACCGCCACCAGGCGCGCCGGGAGGGGACAGCCAACAGCGGCACCGCAGCGCCCCAGCGCTGTGCCCAGCAGCACACAGAGGGCGGCCACCATGCTGACATGAAGACCGGAGACCACCATCAGGTGGACGGTTCCGGTGGCCACCAGGCGGGCAAACATGTCCCTGGGAATCAGACTGTGCTCGCCGAGAATCAGCGCTGCCATAAAACCCGTGGCCGGCGCCGAGTCCTGCCGCGCCAGCAGCCTGTCGAGCAGCTGCTGCCGGTACCCCTGCAGGGACCAGGGGGAAGCCGCCGCCAGGCGCCGGTTGCGGGGATCGGTGCGCACATAGCCGGTGGCGGAAAACCCCTCCGCCAGCAGCCAGGCACTGTAGTCGGAGGCACCGGGGTTGGCGAAACCCCGCGGCGAGCGCAGGCGCACACTCAGCTGCCAGAGCTCCCCCGGTGCAATCGCGGTCTCCCCGTACCAGCTGAGCAACAGTTTGCGCAGCGCTGGCAGCTCCCTTGCGCCACTCCCCTGGATCTCCACGACCTCGTATTCGAAGCGGGTCCGCCCGGCGCCGGTGGCGACGAGGGAACTCACCCTGCCGGTCACCAGGGCGTCGCTTTTGTCCAGCTCGACCGGCAGCCGATGGCCGAGCTGCTGGTGTCCCCACAGCCCACCCAGGGCCAAGCCTGCAACGACAAACACCGGGGCAAGCCTGCCCCGGGGATGACAGGCGGCGAGAATGCAGCCCGCCAACAGGGTGATCAACCAGGGAACAGCGGGCAGAGATGGCAACAGGGCGTGACTGAAGACCCCCAGGGGCAGGTAAAAAACGAGTTTAATCATCCGACGTCCTTGTCCTGTATCCTGTCTCGTTATAGGCTAAAGCACTGAAAATTCCAAGTATTAGAACCCAGCCTTGAAGCTGCCCGGGGAAGAGCAATGACCATCAGGACACTCAACAGCACCAGTGGGGCCACCGCGAGCGCGCGCCGAGGATGACCACCGGCCTCATCCTGTCCGGCGGTGGCGCCCGGGCCGCGTATCAGGTGGGGGTACTCAAGGGGGTTGCCGAACTGTTGCCCCCCTATGCCTACAGCCCCTTTCCCATTATCTGTGGCACCTCCGCTGGCGCCATCAACACCCTGGCCCTGTCCGGCTGTGCGGGGTCCTTTCAGCAGCGGGTCGCGGGCCTGGAGGAAATGTGGCAGGGGCTGACCGCCGACAAGATTTACCGCACCGATTTCCTGGGGGTGATCAAAAATTCCCTGAAGCTGGTGCTTGCCCTGCTCCACGGCGGCACCGGGGTCCGCCAGCCCGTGGCGCTGCTGGACAATGCGCCGCTGAGAAAACTGCTGCACGAGTACGTGCGCTTCCGGGATATCGACGAGGCCATCGCCAGTGGCTACCTCAAGGCCGTCGCGGTGACCGCCATGTCCTACAGCAGCGGTCAGTCGATCTCCTTTTTCCAGGGCGACCACGACAACTGGCAGCGGGTGCGCAGAATGGGCATCCGCACCGGCCTGACCCTGGATCACCTGATGGCGTCGGCCGCGATTCCCACCCTGTTTGCCCCGGTGAAGATCGGCGGCCGCTACTACGGCGACGGCGCCCTGCGCCAGCTCAAGCCCCTGAGCCCCGCCCTGCGCCTGGGTGCGAACAGGCTATTTGTGGTGGGGGTGAGCGACAATATCGTCTCCCTCAACCCCGGGGATATCGCCTACCATCCGCCATCCCTGGCACAGATGATCGGCCATATGCTCAACAGTGCCTTTATCGACACCATGGAGAGCGATCTGGAAACCCTGCGCGCCATCAACAAACTGGTGGCAAACCGTGCCCCGGGGGACAAGGACAACGACGGACTGGGGGAGATGCGCAAGATTGACTATCTCTGCATCACCCCGTCCCAGGCCATCAACAAACTGGCGGAGGACTATCTCCACGAACTGCCCGCAACCGTCAGAACCTTTCTGCGCTTAACCGGCGCCACCGCCAGGGGCGGCGGTTCCAGTGCCGCCAGTTACCTGCTCTTCGAACCCGGCTTTTGCAGCCACCTGATTGATCTGGGCTATCGGGATACCCTCAAGCAGGAGGCCGAGGTGCTGAGCTTCTTCAACCACCAAGCTGAGGCCGGCGCCGCCTCCCCGGCCAGCGGGGAGTATTCCCGTCCCTGACCCCAGGCCACTGGTGGCCGTGGGGCAAAATGGGCATAATAGCGCCACCGCCGTCGCCCCCACGCCCATGCCAAGAAAGTTTCTCCGCCGCTGGATCCCCGCCCACAAAAAGCACCTGGACATCAAGTCCTTGAATTTTATGCGGCCGCTGATGAGCGAGCCGAACCTGCTCCACCTCAACCGCCACTCGGTATCGGTTGCCATGTTTGTCGGGCTGTTTTGCGCGTTTCTGCCCATTCCCGGCCAGACCTTGGTGGCCCTGGCCCTGGCCCTGCTGCTGCGGGCCAATCTGCCGATCTCCATCGCCCTGATCTGGATCACCAACCCGCTGACCATGCCGGCCATTTATTTCATGACCTACGAACTGGGTCGCTGGCTGCTGGACAGCCCCCCTGTGGGTTTTGACTTCAAGCTGAGCTGGGAGTGGTTCAGTGTCCAGGGGCGAGCCATCGTGGCACCCCTTGTGGTCGGCAGCGTATTGACTGGACTAGTTACCGGGACGCTCGGCTATTTCACCATCCACCAGCTGTGGCGGTGGCATGTGGTGCGCAACTGGGAAGCCCGCAAAAGGCGCCGCAAGACACCCTGACCCGGGCACCCGCCGGGGTCCGCCGCCCTCACTCGTAGCGCAGCACCTCGGCCGGCCGGACGCGGGCCGCCCGCCACGCCGGGTACAGGGTGGCAACGAAGTTGAGGGCCAGGGCGACCCCCACCACCATCAGCACATCCCTCACCTGCAGGTCGGTGGGCAAATAGTCGATGGGATAGATTTCCGAATTGAGAAAGCGCATGCCCAGCAGCGCCTCCAGGCCGGCCACCAGGGACGGGGCGTAGAGGGCCACCGGCACCCCGATGGCCACCCCGAGAAAACAACCCCACAGGCCGATCAGGCTGCCCTGCACCAGGAATACCCCCAGCACCGTGGCATTGGTGGCGCCCTGGGTTTTGAGAATGGCGATGGCGCCCTTTTTGTCCACCACGGTCATCACCATCATCGACACCACATTGAACACCGCGATGGCGATGATCAGGAATATCAACAGGCCCACCATCTGGCGGGACAGCTGGATGGCCTGGTAGAGGTTGCCATGGGTCTGGAACCAGTCGATAAAACTGAACTGAGGCGGCAGGTTGCGAATCAGCTGATAACCCATGTCCCGGGCCTGAAATACATCGCTGAGGCGGATGCGCAAGGCCTGGGGGCGATGGTCAAAGCCGCTGATCTGCCCTGCGCTGGCCAGGTTGACGATGGCCAGGCCATTGTCCTCGGCGGTGTGGGTATTGAAAATCCCCGCCACCCTCATGCCCTGGGCGCGGGGGGACAGCGGCTGGCCGTCGGCGCCGGTGCGGGGCACGATCAGGGTCAGGCGATCCCCAGCACTGACCTTGAGCCTGGAGGCCAGGGCCTCGGACATCAGCAAACCGTCGCCCTCCAGATCCGTCATCAGTTCCGGCGGCAGGATACTCTGGAGTTGGCTGTCGAGGTGACCGGGATCCAGGCCCTGAATCTCCGCCGCCTCGATGGTGCCGCGGAAGCTGATCATGGCGCTGAAGCGGGTAAAGGGGGTGGCCTCCTCGATACCGGGAACACCCAGTAGTTCCCTCTGCAAGGCCTGCCAATCGTCCACCCCACCGGCCTGAAACAGCTGGATGTGGGGCACCAGGCCGAGAATCCGGGTGCGCATTTCCCGGTCGAAACCGTTCATCACCGAGAGCACCACTATCAACAGGGCCACCCCCAGCACCAGCCCGGTCATCGCCAGCAGGGAAATAAACGAGGCCAGCCGGGAGCTGCTCCCGGAGGCGAAAAACCGCCGCCCCATGAACAGCACCGGACTGTCAGACACGATCCACCTCCAGGGCTGTCAGCCTGCCGTCGGCGAGGCGCAGGATCCGCCCCATGCGCCTGGCAATGGCCATGTCGTGGGTGACGATCACAAAGGCGATGTTCAGCGCCCGGTTGAGTTCCAGCAGCAACTCAAACACCGAGCTGGCGGTGGTGGGATCCAGGTTGCCCGTGGGCTCGTCCATCAGCACACAGGAGGGCCTGGTGGCCAGGGCCCTGGCGATGGCCACCCGCTGGCGCTCGCCACCGGACAGGGCCGAGGGCTTGTGCTTGAGGCGCTGCCCCAGGCCCACCCTGGCCAGCAACTCCTCCGCCGCAGCCATGGCGGCAGCCTTTTTCATGCCGCCGATCAGGTTGGGAATGGCCACGTTCTCCTGGGCGCTGAACTCCCCCAGCAGGTGGTGAAACTGATAGACGAAACCCACCTGGGTGTTGCGCCAGGTGGCGCGCTGGGATTCGGACATGGGGGCCACCGGGCGGCCGCCGATGTGGACAGTGCCGGCATCCGGGTCGTCCAGCCCCCCCATCAGGTTGAGCAGGGTGGACTTGCCGGAGCCAGAGGAGCCGACAATGGCCACCAACTCACCGGGGAGAATGGTGCACTCCAGCTGATCCAGCACGGTCACCGTCAGACTGCCCTGGCGGTAACCGCGGCTGATATCGGCACAGTGGATAACCGGGACGTCAGTGTTCATAGCGCAAAACCTCGGCGGGGCTCACCTGCCCGGCCCGCCACGCGGGGTACAGGGTGGCGAGAAAACTGATGACAACGCCGACAGTGGCGATCAGGGCCACATCGGGCCAGCGCAGGTCTGAGGGCAGCTGGCTGATGAAGTAGACCTCGGGATCGAAGATCGTCATCCCCAACAGGCCCTCGATACCGCTGACAATCTCCCCCAGCTGCCAGGCGATCAGACAGCCGCCGGCTACCCCGAGGGCAACCCCGGCGAGGCCTGCCACCCCGCCCTGCACGGTAAAAATTCCGGTAATGGTGCCGCTGGAGGCACCCATCGCCCGCAGCACGGCGATGTCCTTGCGCTTGCTGGCCACCATCAGCACCAGGCTGGCGACAATGTTGAAGCCGGCCACCGCGATAATGACCGTGAGCAGTAACCCGACCACGGTCTTCTCCATCTTGATGGCGGCAAACAGGGTTTTCATCGCCTGCTGCCAGGTGCTCACCTCACCGCGGCCGGCAAACCTGGCCGCGAGCTCCCCCTGAACACCGGCGATGGCGAAGGGGTCGGCGACACTGACCCTGATGCCGTTGACCCGGGTGCCGAGGCGATACAGCTTCTGGGCATCGGCGATATGAACCATGGCAATGCCGCTATCCACCTGGGCCCCCACCTGGTAGATTCCCACCACCTGGAGGCGCTTGACCCGGGGGAAAACCCCCACCGGAGTCAGTGTCATCTGGGGCAGGGTCAACAACACTTCGTCGCCGGTAATCACATCCAGGGAGCGGGCCAGGGAGCTGCCGATCACCACCCCGTAGCCGCCGGGGACCAGGGCGTCCAGACTGCCGGCCAGCATATGGTTGCGCAATACCGCCTGGGGGCCGGCGGTGCCCGGGTCCAGGCCCTGGACACTCACCCCCTGCAACAGGCCGCGGGCCGACAGCATACCCTGGCCGTCCACATAGGTACTGGCGGCGACCACCTCGGGCAGTGCGGCAATTGCCGCGAGATCCGCCGCCGGCTCGTTGTCACCGCTGCCGTAGGTGAGGGAGATGTGGGGTACCACATTGAGAATCCGCTGCTTGATTTCCCGGTCGAAGCCGTTCATCACCGACAGCACGATGATCAGGGCGGCGACCCCCAGGGTCATGGCGGCAAAGGAAAAGATCGAGACCAGGGAGAAGAACCCCTCCTCCTGGCGACTGCGCACATAGCGCAGGCCGATAAACCAGGGCAGGGGATTATTCATGATTGCTGCGACCGCACCGGCTGGCCATCTCAGGGGTGCTCCCGGCCCGGGGTGGCGGAGGTCGGCACGGAGCAGGTGGTGACAGACAAAGGTGGCATCGCTATCCGCTCGAAGGGGCTGTGGCTAAGCCCGGCATTGTACATGGAAGCGGGTGAATTGCAGTGGGCCTTGGTGCCGACGCGGTCTACAATGGTGATGGCTGTGACTGTTACAACAGGCTACCTGCGACCAACCCATGCGCTACGCCCACCTCTTCACCACCACCAGCTTTACCTTTCTCACCGGCGCCTCCCAGCCCGGCGAGTATGTGGCGCGCGCCCATGAGCTGGACTACGACGCCCTGGCCATCTGCGACGAGTGCTCCCTGGCCGGGGTGGTCAAGGCCTTTGTCGCGGCCGAGCAGCTGGGCCTGAAGCTGATTATCGGCAGCAGCTTTCGCCTCTCCAACGGCATTCACCTGCTTGCCATCGCCCCGTCCCGCACTGCCTACGGGGAGCTGTCGGGCTTTATCACCCTGGCCCGGCGCCGCTCCCCGAAGGGGGAATACCAGGCCCACTTTGAGGATCTGCGCTTCCGGCTGCGCAGCTGCCTGGTGATTTATCTGGCGGAGGTGGGCCGGGAAGTCGACACGGCGACGCTCGACGACCTCGGCAATGCCTTCAGGGGTCGCCTGTGGATCGGCATCGATCACCAGCTGCGGGGTGGCGAGCAGGGGGACTTTGGCCGCTGGCAGGCTCTCGCCGAACGCCGAGCCATTCCCCTGGTGGCCTGCGGCCAGGCCCTGATGCACAGCAAGGAGAGAAAGCCCCTGCAGGATGTGCTTGCCGCCATTCGCCACAACACCACCGTCCAGGACATGGGCACCCTGCTGGCCGCCAACGGCGAAGCCTACCTGAAATCCGGCGCGCAACTGGCGCGGCTCTACCCACAGGCCCTGCTGGAAGAAACCTGTGTCATCGCCGACCGCTGCCATTTCTCCCTCCACGAGTTGCGCTACCAGTACCCCAGGGAGCTGGTGCCGGAGCACCTCTCCCCCATCCAGCAGCTGCGCAACCTGGTGGCGGAGGGCAAGCTCAGGCGCTGGCCGGGGGGAGTGCCGGCAGCCATTGAGCGGATTATCGACACCGAGCTGGAGCTGATCGAGGAACTGGCCTACGAGTTCTATTTTCTTACCGTCCACGACATCGTGCGCTTTGCCCGCGGGCAGAACATCCTCTGCCAGGGGCGGGGCTCCGCCGCCAACTCCGTGGTCTGCTACTGCCTGTTCATCACCGAGATCGCCCCCGGCCAGATCAATGTGCTGTTCGAGCGTTTTATTTCCCGGGAGCGGGACGAGCCGCCGGATATCGATGTCGACTTCGAGCACCAGCGGCGAGAGGAGGTCATCCAGTACATCTACGGAAAATACGGCCGCGAGCGCGCCGCCCTCGCCGCCACCGTGATCACCTACCGGCGGCGCAGCGCCATCCGCGATGTGGGCAAGGCCCTGGGACTGGAGTTGTCAGTGCTTGAGCGGCTGAGCAAATCCCTGGCCTGGTGGGACAAGCCGGAGGCCCTGCCGGACATCATGGCCGGTTTGGGCCTGCCGGTCGAGGAGCGGCGCCTGCAGCTGTTTTGCCGGCTGTGCAGCGAGATTGTCGGCTTCCCCCGCCACCTGTCGCAGCACACCGGCGGTTTTGTCATTTCCCAGGACCGCATCAGCGATCTGGTGCCGGTGGAAAATGCCAGCATGCCGGAGCGCACCATCATCCAGTGGGACAAGGAGGACCTGGAAGACATGCGCCTGCTGAAGGTGGACATCCTGGCCCTGGGGATGCTCTCCGCCCTGCGCCGGGCGCTGGAACTGGTGAGCCGGTACCACCCGGCGACCGCCACCCTGGCGGATATCCCCCGGGAGGACCCGGCCACCTACGCCATGCTGTGTCGGGCGGACAGCGTCGGCGTTTTCCAGGTGGAGTCCCGGGCCCAGATGTCCATGCTGCCGCGCCTGCAGCCCCGCTGCTTCTACGACCTGGTGATCCAGATCGCCATCGTCCGCCCCGGGCCCATTCTCGGCGACATGGTGCACCCCTACCTGCGCCGCCGCGCCGGGCAGGAAGCCATCACCTACCCCAGCGAGGCCCTGCGCTCGGTACTGGAGCCCACCCTGGGGGTACCCATCTTCCAGGAGCAGGTGATGCGCATAGCCATGACCGCCGCGGGCTTCAGCGGCGGCGAGGCGGATGAACTGCGCCGCGCCATCACCAACTGGGGCAAGAACTCGAAACTGCTGTTGTTCGAGGACAAATTCATCAACGGCCTGATCGGCAACGGCTACGATCCGGAGTTTGCCGCCGCCCTGTTCCACCAGGTCAAGGGCTTTGGCGGCTACGGGTTTCCCGAAAGCCACTCCGCCAGCTTTGCTCTGCTGGCCTATGCCTCCGCCTGGCTCAAGTGCCATCACCCCGCCGCCTTCTACTGCGCCCTTCTCAACAGCCAGCCCATGGGCTTCTACACGCCGTCGCAACTGATTCAGGACGCCAGGCGCCACGGTATTCAGGTATTGCCGGTGGATATCAATAACAGCGGCTGCGACAACCGCCTGGAGCAGCCAGCCGGTGGCGGGGCCTGGGCCATCCGCCTGGGATTCTGTCGCCTTGCCGGTTTCAGTGCGGACAAGGCCAGGGCCATCGAGAGGATCAGGGCCGGGAACCCCTTTGCCTCCCTGGAGGATCTCGCCCAACGCAGCGGACTGACCGCCGCCGACCTGCAGCTGCTGGCCTCGGCGGACGCCCTGCTGCCCCTCAGCGGCAACCGCCACCGGGCGCGCTGGGCCGCCGCCGCAGTGCAGCCCGGCGCCGACCTGCTGTCCCCTGGGGGGGCCAAGCAGGAGGGGCGGCGCCAGGAGGAACTGCTGATGCCCCCGCCGTCCCTGGCCGGGGATATCCTCGCCGACTACCAGACCCAGGGCCACAGCCTGCGCGCCCATCCCATGGCGCTGCTGCGCACCCAGGCGCCCTTCCAAAACTGTATCCGCCAAAGTGATCTCATTCATCAGCGGCACCGGGGCCTGGTGCAGGTGGCCGGCATTGTCACCTCGCGGCAGCGGCCTGGCACCGCCGCCGGAACCCTGTTTATGACCCTGGAGGATGAGACCGGCAATATCAATGTGATCGTTTGGCGCCGCACCCAGGAGCATTTCAAGAACACCGTGCTTACCGCCCGCCTGGTGGTGGTCACCGGCACCGTGGAAATCCTCACCGACAAGGTGGCGGAACCGGTGATCCATGTGCTTGCCGGGCGCATCGAGGACCACACCCCCCGCCTCGGCGGCATGGAGGCCAGGGCCAGGGATTTCCGATAGGGCGGGACAACCCGTGGCCACCACCGAGGCCATTGGCCAGCGCTATTGCGTTGATAACTTTTCGCTGGTGGGGTAACGGCAAAATCCATGCTAGTCTGAATCTCAACCAGTACTCATTCAATCTGATACTGCCTTATGCTCCGGTTCTATTGCAGGAGCCCGGTCCTCCGGGCGAAGAGAGGTGGGAAATACGCCATAGTCGCCTCGAATCACCACCATTCGCCCGGAGGAGAGCCTACCCCGCGAGCGGAGCGAGTGCCCTGGGTGCCGGGCTCCTGCACCAATCCGATCTGGCCAAAATCAAATTGAAACAGCACTAGTTGCTTGCAAGCGGGAAACTGGCGCGACACGTTGGGGTCGAGGGCAGAGGTCTTCCGCAGCGCCGCCAACAAACCCCTGGCCAACCGCCGCCAGCAACAATGCCTCAACAGATTGATAGAGAAGATGCCCATGGCCAGTGAACGATACGCCACCAGCAAACAGCTTCTGAAGTCCGCCGCCCTGGCCCCGGCGCTGATTGCCCTTTGTGCCTTCGCCACGGCGGGTGGGACAGCCGAAGAGGCACCGAGCCACGACGACGAACAGCAGGCCTTGGCCCTGGTTCAGCAGTTTGCCGGGCAGCTGAAGCCCAAACTGCAAGGTGCCATCAGTGAGGGTGGTCCGGTCCACGCCATCCAAGTGTGCGCCAGCGAGGCACCAAAAATCGCCGCCGATCTCAGTGCCCGGAGTGGCTGGAAGATCACCCGGGTCAGCAGCCGCAACCGCAATCCCGATGGTGCTCCCGACCCCTGGGAAGCCGCCGCCATCAGCCACTTTGAAAGCCAGCTCGAGGCGGGTGCGGATCCGGCAACACTCAAGCTGGGAGAGATCACCCGCGAGGGCTATCGCTTCGCCAAACCCCAGGTTACCGAGCCGCTGTGCTTGACCTGTCACGGCCAGACCCTCGCCCCGGAGGTGTCCAAGGCGCTGGCGAGCCATTATCCCGAGGATCGGGCAACGGGTTACCAAGCGGGGCAGCTGCGCGGTATTTTCAGCCTGACAAAGCCCCCCTGAGCCCTGCCCACCGGGGCGGCACCAGGATTCCACAACAGGCAATCAACTTTCTAATCAGCACCCAACAGGAGTCAATCAATGGACAACAACAAATCAACCAATGGCGGCAAGTGCCCCGTGATGCACGGCGGAGCCACCTCCTCGGGCATGGCCAGCATGGAGTGGTGGCCAAAGGCGCTCAACCTGGACATCCTCCATCAGCACGACAGCAAGACCAACCCCATGGGCGAGAAATTCAACTACCGGGAGGAAGTGAAAAAGCTCGACGTGGCGGCACTCAAGAAGGATCTGAACGCGCTGATGACCGACAGCCAGGACTGGTGGCCGGCGGACTGGGGCCACTACGGCGGCCTGATGATTCGCATGGCCTGGCATTCGGCGGGCACCTATCGCATCGCCGACGGCCGGGGCGGTGCCGGCAGCGGCAATCAGCGTTTTGCCCCCATCAACTCCTGGCCCGACAACGTCAACCTCGACAAGGCCCGCCGCCTGCTGTGGCCCATCAAGAAGAAATACGGCAACCGGATCAGCTGGGCCGACCTGATCGTCCTCGCGGGCAATGTCGCCTATGAATCCATGGGCCTCAAGACCTACGGCTTTGCCTTCGGCCGCGAAGATATCTGGCACCCCGAGAAAGACACCTACTGGGGTTCGGAGAAGGAATGGCTGGCCCCCAGCGACAGCCCCGATAGCCGTTACTCCGGTGAGCGGGACCTGGAAAACCCCCTGGCGGCGGTGATGATGGGGCTTATCTACGTCAATCCGGAGGGTGTCGACGGCAAGCCCGATCCCCTCAAGACCGCCCGGGACGTGCGGGTGACTTTTGCCCGCATGGCCATGGACGACGAGGAAACCGTCGCCCTCACCGCGGGCGGCCACACCGTCGGCAAATGTCACGGCAATGGCGACGCCGCGTTGCTGGGGCCGGAGCCCGAGGCGGCGGATGTTGAAGACCAGGGCTTTGGCTGGCTCAACAAGACCAGCCGCGGCATCGGCCGCAATACCGTGACCAGCGGCATCGAAGGCGCCTGGACCACCCATCCCACCCGGTGGGACAACGGCTATTTTCAGCTTCTCCTCAACTACGACTGGGAGCTGAAAAAGAGCCCCGCCGGCGCCTGGCAGTGGGAACCCGTGAATATCAGGGAAGAGGACAAGCCGGTGGATGTGGAGGACCCGTCCATCCGCCACAACCCCATCATGACCGATGCGGACATGGCGATGAAAATGGATCCGGAGTACCGGAAAATCTCCGAGCGCTTCCACCAAGACCACGAGTATTTCTCCGCGGTCTTTGCCCGCGCCTGGTTCAAGCTGATCCACAGGGATCTCGGCCCCAAATCCCGTTACATCGGCCCTGAGGTGCCCGAGGAAGATCTCATCTGGCAGGACCCGGTACCGGCGGGCCGCAGCGACTACGATGTCGCCGCCGTCAAGGCCAAAATCGCTGCCAGCGGGCTGACCATCGGCGAGATGGTCGCCACCGCCTGGGACAGTGCCCGCACCTTCCGCGATTCCGACAAGCGGGGTGGCGCCAACGGCGCCCGCATCCGCCTGGCGCCGCAAAAGGACTGGCCGGGCAACGAACCGGTGCGCCTCGCCAGGGTACTGTCCATCCTCGAAGGCATTGCCGCAGAGACCGGGGCCAGTGTTGCCGACGTCATCGTGCTCGCCGGCAATCTCGGTGTCGAACAGGCGGCCAAGGCCGCCGGCTTCGCTGTCTCAGTGCCCTTCGCACCCGGCCGCGGCGACGCCAGCCAGGAGCAGACCGATATCGAGTCCTTCGAGGTCCTGGAGCCCCTCCACGATGGTTACCGCAACTGGCTCAAGCAGGACTACGCCGTCAGTGCCGAGGAGTTGCTGCTGGATCGCACCCAACTGATGGGCCTCACCGCCCACGAAATGACCGCCCTTGTCGGCGGGATGCGGGTCATCGGCGCCAACCACGGCGGCAGCAGGCACGGGGTCTTCACGGACCGGGAAGGCGTCCTCAGCAACGACTTTTTCGTCAACCTCACAGACATGAGCTACCAGTGGCAGCCCGTGGGTGACAACCTCTATGAAATCCGCGATCGCAAAACAGGGGCCCCCAAGTGGACGGCGACACGGGTGGATCTGGTGTTCGGCTCGAATGCCATCCTGCGCGCCTATGCCGAAGTCTACGCCCAGGACGACAACAAGGAGAAGTTTGTCAGGGACTTCGTTGCCGCCTGGGTGAAGGTGATGAACGCCGACCGCTTCGACCTGGCGTAGCACGGCACAGGGCGGGGCCCCCGGCCCTGCCCACTGTCAGTCCTCCGGCGCCAGCACCACCCGCAGGCCCTCCAGGGCATCGCTGACTTCAATCTGGCAGGACAGGCGGGAGTCAGGGGTATGGTGGGCCGAAATCACCAGCAGCTCGGTCTCCTCCAGCTGTGGGGCGGGCAGGAAGTCCAGGGTGTGATCCACATAGACATGACAGGTGGCACAGGCACAATTGCCGCCACACAGGGCAAGCAGTTCGTCGAAGCCTCCATCGCGGATATTCTGCATCAGGCTGGTGCCGTTCTGGGCGTGGATTTTGTGCTCCACGCCCTCGCGGTTGACGATGGTGATGGTAGGCATAGGGGCTGGTGTCCTTGTGGTAATGGGTTTGTTTGGGTTGCGATGACGACTCGGCACCTTCAGGTCAAGGCAGGAGTTGTCGGCTCCAGATTGTCGGTTTCCCAGGGCAGCGGGAGCCTCCTCTCGCCAAGAGCCAAACAACCAGCCACCCCTGACACGGGCCGGCCAAAGCGTTAGGGCTTACAGATGTAAACTACTTTACCACTCCAGTCCCGGGTGTTCCACTCCTAACACACCGTCCCCGCGAACCCGAAGGGGGCTTTGGACTTCCCCCATTAGTCACGCCGGCTGCCCTGCCATTAACCTGGCAATCAAATAGTGCTGTTTCAATTTGATTTTGGCCAGATCGGATTGGTGTAGGAGCCCGGTCC
>CAZWUP010000007.1:0-18813 GCA_964637045.1 uncultured Porticoccaceae bacterium
GTGGGGGAGGAGTTGCGGGATCAGGGTGGCCTGGGGATTCTGGTGGCCCTGATGGCGGTGATGCTCTACGTCTCCATCCGCTTTCAGTACAAGTTTGCCGTGGGTGCGGTGCTGGGGCTGATCCACGATGTGATCATCACCGTGGGGATTTTCTCGTTCTTCCGGCTCGATGTGGACCTCACCGTACTGGCGGCACTGCTGGCGGTGATCGGCTACTCCATCAACGACACTATCATCGTCTACGATCGGATCCGGGAAAACTTCCGCATCATCCGCGACACGGACCCGGTCGACATCATCAACGAGTCCCTCACCCAGGTGCTGGTGAGAACCGTGTATACCTCCTTGACCACCCTGCTGGTACTGTTCGCCCTGTTCTACTTTGGCGGTGAGTTGATCCACAACTTCGCCATTGCCCTGATCATCGGCGTGGTGATCGGTACCTCGTCCTCCATCTATGTGGCGGCCAACACCATCCTCTTTATGAAGATCAGCCGGGAAGACCTGATCCCCACGGTCAAGGAGGGCGCCGAGGAGTTCGACGGCCTGCCTTGAGCAACTGCCGCCGCTGCGGCCAGCCCGCAGCCTGGCGGGGGCAAAAGCAGGCGCTGGCCCCTTGGCGGCAGGGCCGCCTGGCTGTGGAGGCGACGGGGGTCGGCGCGGCTCAGCGCCGCCGCGCGACGGCGGCCTGGCGCAGCTCCGCCACCGCCCAGATTGCCATGCCGATCACCGAAACCAGGGAGAACAGGGGAAAGCCCACCACCATCAGCAGTCCCAGACCGATGGGGTTGCCATCCTCCGGGCCGAACAGGGAGTACAGGCCCATGGGCAACAGACACAGGATGGCGAGGGCAAAGCCCGTGGCGGTTATGCGTTTTCCAAGCTTGTTCACGACGGCATTCCGGACGTTGGTGGCAGCAGTCATCGTACCGGGAAACTACGCTCCCGTCTGCCCGCCCCTGGTTTGCTAGACTCGGGGGAACACTTCCACTCAGGGGGCAGCTCAATGGCCTATCGATGTCTCAGCTGTACCCATACCGGGTGGGGCTTCCCCGGGGGTGCCTGCCCGGGGTGTGGCTCCTTCAATATCGTCAGGGTGGCAGACCCCCCGCCAAAGCCCCCCTTGGCCCGCAAGCCCTACCGCTTGATTCTGGCGGTGGCCCTGTGGCTGTATCTGGTGATGGAAATCGCCAGGAAAATCGCCTGACCACCGGTAGTCTGGCGCCGGGCCCGCGGGCACTGCCGTCACTGAAAAGCGCAGCCCGGGGCTTTGCCGAGTTTTTTCAGGATCATCGCCAGGGGGCAGAAGCCGGTAAAAGCGGCCTGGAGCATATTGGCGCCGACAAAGGCGGTGAACCACAGCCAATACAGGGAGTGCAGCTGGCTCAGGGCCAGGCTCACCAGGATAAAGCTGCCGGCGATGGCGAACACGAGGCGGTCAACATTCATTGCGGTTTCCTCTCACTTGAGTTTGGTGATACCCATCAATTTCAGCGCCAGGTTTTCATAGTAGGGCGAGGTGTCGCCGGTTTTGACCTTGCGCAGAAAATACTTTTCGAAGGCGATTTTCGCCAGGTGCACCCACTTGCCCTTTTTGGCCCAGGTGACATTGCGGGGCGGTATCTGGGGAATGGCGACAAAGGCGATGCCGGTGTCGCCCATATCCGCCAGACAGATGGCATTCCAGGTGGCTTCCTCGGTGGCATCCCGATTGGCGATTGTCGCGGCGATGTTTTTCACTGCGGCGGCCACCATGGACTCGATCATATAACCGGTCTTGGGCACCCCGGTGGGCACCGGCGTGGGTTTGCTGGGGGCAATGGCGACACACACCCCCAAGGCGTAGATGTTGGGGTAGGTGGGGTTGCGCTGGTGCTTGTCGACAATGACGAATCCCCGGGGGTTGATCACCCCTTCCGCGGTGATGGTGCGCACCGGGTCGACGCCGGTAAAGGCGGGCAGGATCATCGAGTATTTGAAGGGCAGTTCCCGTTGCCCGATCTCGGCGCCACTGGTGTCGCACTCGGCCACCCGCATCCGGCCGTCCTCCACTGAGAGAATCCTGGCATTGGTGATCCAGTCGATATGGCGTTCGCGGAACTCGCTTTCCATCAGGGTTTTGGAGTCGCCGACGCCATCGAGGCCCATGTGGCCGATATAGGGCTCCGGGGTGACATAGGTGATGGCGACCCGGTCGCGGATTTTGCGCCGTCGCAGGTCGGCATCCATGATAAAGGCAAACTCGTAGGCGGGGCCGAAGCAGGAAGCGCCCTGGGCGGCGCCCACCACAATGGGGCCTGGATTGGCGACGAACTCCAGCCACCGGTCCCTGGCCCGTTCGGCGTGGTCCAGGCGGCAGACCGACTGGGTGTGGCCCTCTGGCCCCAAGCCCTCAACTTCGTCAAAGGCCAGCCTGGGGCCGGTGGCGATCACCAGGTAGTCATAGTTGAGCACCGAGCCGTCCCCCAGGGTCACCTGGTTGGACTCCGGATCGATGTGCCGGGCGCCGGCGGCGGTGAAGCTGATGTTGTGCTTGGCCATCACCGGCGCCAGGGGCACGCTGATGTCCCTGCCCTTGCGCCAGTCCACGGCAACCCAGGGGTTGGCGGGTACAAAGTGGAAGTCCGGGGTGTCGGATACCAGAACAATCTCGTGGCCCCTGCCAATTTCACGGCGCAATTCGTAGGCCGCGGGAATGCCGCCGATGCCGGCGCCGATGATGATAATTGTCGCCATGGTAGTGCCTCCTGGGGTGTCCTGGGTTGCCCCGACGGGTTTAGGTTTCCCGGCAAAAGATGCCGTGCAGGGCGGTGACGATTTTTCTCGCCCTGTCGTCCTCCAGTGCGTAGTAGATTTTCTGGCCGTCGCGCCTGGTGGTCACAATGTTCTCCGCCCGCAGTCGCGCCAGGTGTTGGGATACGGCGGACTGACTCAGGCCCACCAGTTGTTCCAGTTCGCCGACGGTGTGTTCCCGCTCCACCAGGGCGCACAGCACCATCAGCCTGGGTTGGTTGGCCAGTGACTTGAGAAGTCCCACCGCTTCGGCGGCATTGGCTTGCAGCATTTCCAGTTCCAACGACGTTCTGCCTGCTCTCAATTAATTAGTTGACTCTAATATAAGCACAAACTAATATATTTGCAACAGTCACGTTCAGGAGGGTATGGAATGGCCGCGGTTGGTCTTGCTGACAGGTTTGTCTACTATGCGCTGAATCATCCCCGGCTGATTGCCCGGGTGATGACGGTGGCCACTGTAGTGCTGCTGGGGGTTGCGGCACTGCCCAACATTGTCGATGTGCCGCTGCTCAAGCCGCTGACCGTGGACACGGATCCGGAGAACATGCTCGCCGCGGACGAGCCGGTGAGGCTGTTCCACGACCACAACAAGGAGGTCTTTGATCTCGCCGACATGGTGGTGGTGGGGGTGGTTAACGACAGTCACCCCGAGGGGGTATTCAATCCCCAGTCCCTGGCCCGTATCCATCAGCTGACGGAGTTCGCCAAGGGCCTGTCCTGGCCGGACGACAACAACCCCGGGCGCAGCGTGGGTGTGATCGAGGCAGATATCATCGCCCCGTCCACGGTGGACAATATCGAGCAGGGTGGCCCCGGGGCGGTAAATTTCTCCTGGTTGATGGCGGAACCCCCGGCCAGCGTCGAGGAGGCCATCCAGGTGCGCGAGCGGGCGCAGCGGATACCCTTCCTCAACGGCACCCTGGTGTCGGAGGACGGCAGGGCCATCGCCCTCTACCTGCCCATTACCAGCAAGGACATGTCCTATCGCATCAGCAGGGAGCTGGAGGCCTATACCGCGGCGTGGGCCGGGGATGACCAGGTTTATATCACCGGGCTGCCGGTGGCCGAGGACACCTTCGGGGTGGAGATGTTTGTGCAGATGGCCATCTCCGCTCCCCTGGCCATGCTGGTGATCTTTCTGCTGCTGTGGTGGTTCTTCAAGCGCCTGATTCTGGTGGTGTCGCCAATGATCGTGGCCGTGGTGTCGGCCATGGCCACCATGGCCCTGCTGGTGATCACCGGCAACACCATCCATATCATGAGTTCCATGATCCCCATCTTTGTCATGCCCATCGCGGTGCTGGACGCGGTGCATATCCTGTCGGAATTCTTTGACCGCTACCCGGTGCTGAAGGACAAGCGGAAAACGGTGAAGGAGGTGATGCACACCCTTTTCACCCCCATGCTCTACACTTCGCTGACCACCATCGCCGCCTTCGCCTCCCTGGCGCTGACCCCCATCCCGCCGGTGCAGGTGTTCGGTATCTTCGTGGCGATCGGGGTGTTTCTGGCCTGGCTGCTGACCATATTGTTTGTTCCCGCCTACCTGATGATGATTCCCGACCACAAGCTCGAGGGCTACGGCCACGTGGGCGCCGAGGGCGAGGACGACCACACCGCCATGGGCCGCACCCTGGCCGCCACCGGCCGCTTCGCCACCGGCAGGCCCCTGCTGGTGGTCGCCGTCACCGTGCTGCTGAGTGCTGTGGCGGTGTACGGCATCGGCAAGATTGTGATCAACGACAACCCCATCAACTGGTTTGGCGAAAACCACAGGATTCGCATTGCCGACAGGGTCCTCAACGAGCACTTTGGCGGCACCTATATGGCCTACCTGTCCCTCAAGCCGGATGCCGCCAGCCAGGACTTCGATCGCGGCCTGCTGCTCCAGAGGGTCGCAGAGCAAAGGGCGGCCGCTGCTGAGGCCGGTGAATCCGCTGCCGCTTTCGAGACGTTTGCCGCGGAATTGCAGACCCTGGGGGCGGGGGTGACCCTGGCGGACCTGACCGGCTTCGCCGAGGAGCAGATGGCCGCTGCCGACGATGAAGACTATTTTGCCTGGGACGATATTCTGTTGGTGCTCG
This sequence comes from uncultured Porticoccaceae bacterium, assembly GCA_964637045.1. Lineage (GTDB taxonomy): Bacteria > Pseudomonadota > Gammaproteobacteria > Pseudomonadales > Porticoccaceae > CAYXXZ01. The sequence continues at coordinate 4,881 of CAZWUP010000007.1, forward strand.
ATCAGGCCCGGGAGCAGTCCGAAGTGTTCCGTCAACCCCAGACCCTTGCCTGGATGGACGCCCTGCAGCAGCATTTGCTGGCCAACGAGAGGGTGGGTAAGATCAATTCCGTGGTGGATGTGGTCAAGACCGTGCACCGGGAGTTGCTGCAGGGGGAGGATGCGCAGTACCGCATACCCGATACCGCCGACGGCGTCGGCCAGACCCTGATCACCTACCAGAACAGCCACCGCCCCCAGGACTTGTGGCATTTCGTCACCCCGGACTACCGCCATGCCAACCTGTGGCTGCAGCTCACCAGTGGCGACAACCGGGATATGGAGTCGGTGATCGCCAGCCTGGAGGAATTTGTCGCCGCCAATCCGGCACCCCAGGGCGTTGTCGCCGAATGGTTTGGTCTCACCTATATCAATGTGATCTGGCAGGACAAGATGGTGACTGGCATGATCACTTCGTTCCTCGGCTCATTTGCCGTGGTGCTGGTGATGATGGTGGTGCTGTTTCGCTCCGTCACCTACGGGGTGCTGTCGATGATCCCGCTGACCATCACCGTGGGTCTGATTTACGGGGTCATCGGTTTGATCGGCAAGGACTACGATATGCCCGTGGCCATCCTCAGCGCCCTCAGCCTGGGTCTGGCGGTGGATTACGCCATTCACTTTCTGGCCAGGAGCCGGGAGGCCGTGGCTCGGACCGGGGACTGGCAAGCCGCGGTGCCCCTGGTGTTTGGCGAGCCGGCCCGGGCCATCAGCCGCAACGCCATCGTTCTCGGCGCCGGGTTTTTGCCCCTGCTGGCGGCGCCCCTGGTGCCCTACCAGACGGTGGGTATTTTTATCGCCACCATTATTCTGTGTGCAGGGGTGGCCACCCTGGTGATCCTGCCCGCCCTGGTCACCCTGTGCCGGAGCCTGTTGTTCAAAGAGAAAGGAGTGTGAGATGTTGAAGAAAATCGTCAAGCAGTTGTTGCCGGCCCTGGTGACGCTGGGCCTCATTGGCCCCCTTGTGGCGGCGGAACAGGCCGCTCCCGACGTGGATGAGATTATCCATCGTGCCAACCAGATGTCCTACTACCAGGGCAATGACGGTCGCGCTCAGGTGCAGATGCTGATTACCGACAGCCAGGGCCGCAAGCGCCAGCGCAGCTTTACCATTCTCCGCCGCGATATCCCCCGCAGCGATGCCATCGCAGACCTGGCCTACCTGGGGGAGCAGCAGTTCTACGTCTATTTCAACCGCCCGGCGGACGTCAACAAAATGGTCTTCATGGTCCACAAGAAACTGGATGGCAACGATGACCGCTGGCTTTACCTGCCCGCCCTGGACCTGGTCAAGCGCATCGCCAGCACCGACAAGCGCACCAGCTTTGTCGGCTCCGACTACTTCTACGAAGATGTCAGCGGCCGCAGTCTGGATGCGGACCACCATCAACTGGTGGAGGTGACTGACGACTTCTACGTGCTTAAGCACACCCCGAAGGACCCGGGGTCGGTGGAGTTCGACCACTATCTGATGTATGTGCACAAGTCGAGTTTTATCCCGGTGCAGACAGAGTACTTCGACGCCAACGGTGAAAAATACCGGGTGGCCAGAGCGCTCAAAGTGGAGGCCATCGAAGGCCATCCCACGGTGGTGGAGGCGAGCATGGACAACCTCAAGGCCGGCACCAGCACCCTGATGCGCTACAGCAGGGTCAACTATGATATCGGCCTGCCGGAAGAGGTCTTCAGTGAGCGCTTCCTTCGTTCGCCGCCCACCAACTACCTGCGTTGATCGGTGATGGGGTCGTCGCTGATGAGTCGTGTCGCAGCAGTTGCAATGGTGATCGGCCTGAGTGCTGGCCTGGCGGGGCCGGGGGCTCTTGCCCAGCCCCAGCTGCCGGCGGGGTTGAAGCCCCAGGGGACGCAAACCGGTGGTCCTCGGTTGCCCTCCGGGCTGGACCAGGGGCCCAAACTGCCGTCGGGTCTGCCGGGGGCGGACGGAGAGTTCGAGGACTGGCCGGAGGCAGACGACAGTTGGGCCAGTGCCGAGGACGGGGGTGAAGGGGACGCCGTCGGTGGCTTCTGGGAGCTTCGCCTCGGCCAGCGCCACGGCGATGCCGCCGATCAGCGGGATGCCAGCCTGGGTGAAATGCGCCTGGAGCTGGAGAAGGACTGGCGGTGGCAGGGGGGCGGCGCCAAGGTCACCACCGACCTGGTCTACGATTGGATCGAGGACAGCCGCCATCTGGACCTTGAAACCGGCGCCGGCTGGCTCGACCTGAGAGAGGCCTGGGTGGAACACCGCCTGGGCAGCGCCCTGGATATCAAGGCCGGCCGGCAGATTCTCACCTGGGGGGTTGGCGATCTGCTGTTTATCAACGACCTCTTCCCCAAGGATTGGAACAGCTTTCTCGCCGGTCGCGACGAGCAGTTTCTCAAGGCCCCTTCCGACGCCATCCGCCTGGGCTGGTACGGAGAGACACTCAATCTGAACCTGGTCTACACCCCCAGGTTCGACGCCGATCGCTATATCGACGGTCGCCGCCTGTCCTATTTCAGCCCCCTGGCCGGTACCGTGGTGGGCGGCAACCAGGTTCTTGCCGCCGAGGCTCCCCGGGACATCTGGGGGGATGACGAGTGGGCCGCCAGGCTCTACCGCCGCCTGGGTAGCTACGAGGTGGCGGTCTACGGCTATTCCGGCTTCTGGAAAAGTCCGGGGGGCTTCGATCCCCTCAGCGGCTCCGCGGTATTTCCCCGCCTCAGGGTGGTGGGGGCCAGCGCCCGGGGACCCCTGGGGCCGGGGATCGTCAGCCTGGAGCTGGGTCGCTATCACTCCGCCAACGACAGCGACGGCAGCAATCCCCTGGTCAACAACAGTGAGTCGCGAGCCCTGGCGGGCTATGAGTGGGAGTTGATGACGGACACCACCCTGGGGCTGCAATACTATGTCGAGGTCCTCGGCAACTACTCCGGTTACCGCGCCACCCTGCCCCAGGGGCACAGCCCACGGGACCGCTACCGCCAGCTGCTGACCCTGCGCCTGACCCGACTGGCCATGGGCCAGAACCTTACGGCGAGCCTGTTCCTGTTCTACTCACCCACAGATAATGACGCCTATGCCAGGCCCAAGGTGAACTACAAGATTACCGACAACTGGGCGGTGGCGGGCGGGATGAACCTGTTTGCCGGGCGGCGGGACCACACCTTCTTCGGCCAGTTTGAAGACAACGCCAATGTCTACGTGGGGGCGCGATACAGTTTTTGACGCAGCCCTGGCACCGCAGGGGAGGGGCGCTAGAAACGTCAGTTCAGCGGCATATTATTGCCTTTAGTCCAGCTGCGCTGGCAACTGCCGGTGCCATCAACTATTCTGCCACCACAGTGGTTGTCAGATAGGGATGTCTAAGGTGTTCGAATCTCCCAGAGTGCTGTTTGTGTGCACCAAGTTTGGTGGTCGCAGCGTGCTTGCCGCGCATCTGTGCAACCAGTTGTCCCCCTGGGGAAAGATTGCCGTCGCCGCCAGCTTTGAGCCCGGGTTGCTGGAGCAGGGTTATTTCAGGCTGCTCAATTCCCTGGGCTACCCCATTCCCGCGGAGCAGCCCCCGAGCCTGTTTGATCGCTTCAGTGCCGGGGAGACCTTTGATGTGGTCATTGAAATGTGCAGCGTCGAAAGTGGCGAGAACTGCCCCATTCTCCACCTCAGCGTGGTTGAGCTCTACCGCGGCGCCAGCGTGATCGAAAACTGGTCGCTGCCGGACCTGTCGCGAATCCTCGCCGCCAAGGGCAACCCCGGCCAGGTGCGGGCCAGATTTGCCCTCGCTGCCGAAGAGCTGGAGTCACGGATGAAAGAGTTTGTCGCCCGCCTGGCGCGGGGCAATGGCACAAGTCCGAGGTCGGCGGCGGTGAGCCACAGGCCATAAGTTGCGCCCGGGTGGGGCGCTTCAGGCCGATAGCTAAAAACAGTGCTCCGGGGCGGGAAAGCTGCCCTCTTTGACGGCCTTTGCGTAGGCTGCCATGGCCTGCTGAATGTCCCCGGCTCCGGTGAGGAAATTGCGGGAAAATTTGGGTAGCCGCGGGGAGATGCCCAGCATATCGTAGACCACCAGCACCTGGGCATCGGTGTCTCCCCCGGCGCCGATGCCGATCACCGGAATCTCCAGGGCCGCGGTGATTTCCGCCGCCAGCTGGCTGGGTACACACTCCAGCACCAACAGATCGGCCCCGGCCTGCTCCAGGCAGCGGGCATCGGCGATCATCCGCGCCGCCGCCTCTGCATCCTTGCCCTGCACCTTGTAGCCGCCGAGCTTGTCCACCGACTGGGGGGTCAGCCCCAGGTGGCAGCACACCGGCACGCCTCGCTCCGCCAGCTTGCGTACCGTGGTTTCCAGCCAGGCGCCACCTTCCACCTTGACCATCTGGGCACCGGCCTGCATCAGCTGGGTGGCGTTGGCCATGGCCTGCTCGTCGGTTGCATAGGACATATAGGGCATATCGGCGATCAGCAGTGACTTGCTGTTGCCGCGGCTCACGGCCGCGGTGTGGTGAACCATGTCCGCCATGGTCACCGGCACGGTGCTCTGGTAACCCAGGATCACATTGCCCAGGGAGTCCCCCACCAGCAACACTTCAATACCCGCCAATTCCGCCAGGCGGGCAAAGGTGGTGTCGTAGGCGGTGAGTACGGCAAATTTTTCCCCGCTGCCCTTCATGGTCCGCAAGTTGGCGATGGAAATGGCTTTCATGGGTGTACTCCTGGCAGTTGGCAAGGTGTCGGTGGTTGGCTCAGCCGTGGGGTGCGGGATTGAAGTAGTGCCTGCCGGTTTTTACCCTGAGCAGGTACTCCACCAGGTTGCGGTAGTCGGCGTCGCTGTTGACGATATCGATTTCAGTGGCGTTGATGATCAGCAGGGGCGCCCGCTCATAATAGTAGAAAAAATCGGTATAGGCGTCGTTGAGGGCCGTCAGGTACTCCGGCGAGATGTGTTGCTCCATGGCGTTGCCGCGTCTCTTGATGCGCTCCATCAACACCTCGGTGGAGGCCTGCAGATAAATCACCAGGTCGGGGGTGGGGGCGTCCAGGGTGAGCTGCTGGAACACCATGCGGTAGAGGTTTAGCTCGTTGTCGTCCAGGGTGACCCCGGCGAATATGGGGTCCTTGTCCATCAGGAAGTCGGCGATCCGCAGCGGCTGGAACATGTCCCCCTGGCGCAGGGCCTGCAGCTGTCTGACCCGCTGAAAAAGAAAGAAGAGCTGGGTCGGCAGGGCCGCCGAGGCCCGGTCTCGGTAGAACTTTTCGAGGAAGGGGTTTTCCTCCGCCTGTTCCAGCAGGGTGTCGTAATTGAAGGTCTTGGCCAGGCGTTTGGCGAGGGTGGTTTTGCCGACGCCGATGGAGCCTTCGACGGCGATAAAGCGGGGCAGCTCGTACTGGCCGAGGTCAAGATTGATGTCGTTGCTCAGGGAATCCACGTCAGTCTCCGTGCCGAAGGCGGACAATACCCTCTGGCGTCACCTTTGCCAAGAGCCGGGCAAGGGCGGTACCGTCCGGCAGGGTCAAATCCGGAGCCAGTTCGGCGAGGGGGTAGATCACGAAGTTGCGCAGGGCCAGCTGGGGGTGAGGGATGCAGAGTTCAGGGGTGCTGAGCTGGCAGTCGCCGTAGAGCAGAATATCCAGGTCCAGGGTGCGGGGTCCCCAGCGCCGGGTTCGCACCCTGCCGTGGCGATTTTCCACGGCCTGGAGCTCCCGCAGCAGGGCCAGGGGGGGGAGGCTGGTGACAATGCGGGCCACGGCATTGATATAGTCCGGTTGTCCGGCCGGCCCCAGGGGGGCGCTGCGATACCAGCTGGACACGGCGGCGAGCCGGGTGCCGGTGAGGGTGTCCAGTTCAGCCACCGCGGTGCGGAGCTGCTGCTCGGGGTTGTCGAGATTGCTGCCGAGGCCGATATAGGCGTCCGTCGGGATCAAGCCGGTTGATCCCTTGGCGCTTTGCTGCGGGGGCGCCGCTTGCGCTTGCGCTTGCCGCCTTCCCTGGGGGTCTCCAGGGCCTCCACCAGATTGCGGCGCCCCTGTTCGTCGGCTTCCTGGTATCTGGTCCACCAGTGGCCGACGCCGTCCAGGTCTTCGCCGCTCTGTTCCCTGAGGAGGAGAAAATCATAGGCGGCGCGGAATCTGGGCAGGCTGACCAGGTGTTCCGCCCGATTGCCGTAGCGCTTGGGCAGGCGCAACTGCAAATCCCAGATTTCGCGCATGGGTTGGGAGAAGCGCCTGGGAATGGCGATCCGCTCCATCTGGCGGGATACCACCAGGCCGCCGGCCTTTTGCATGGCCATCGCCGGGGTCTCGTTCCGGCCCTGGTAGCGGGCCATTTCCTTCACCACCGGGGGCCACAGCAGGGCCGCCAGCAGGAACGCGGGAGTGACCCGCTGATTGTTGCGAATCCGCTTGTCGGAGTTGGCCAGGGCCTGTTCGACAAAGTTCTGGTAGAAGCCGGTTTCGTCGCCATCGATACAGGCCTGGGTCTGGGGAAACAGCTGCCCGGCCAGGTTGTGGTCCTGGAGCTGGCGAAACGTGGCCAGGGCACTGCCCGACAGAAACAGCTTCAGCACTTCGTCAAACAGGCGGGCGGGGGGGATTTCCCCCAGCAGGTGGGCCAGGGAGTGAATGGGGGCGGCGGTCTCCGGGCTGATGGCAAAGCCCAGCTTGGCGGCAAAGCGGGCGGCCCGCAACATGCGCACCGGGTCTTCCCGGTAGCGGGTCTCGGGGTCGCCGATAATCACCAGGCGGCGGCGTTCGATGTCCTCCAGGCCGTTGGCGTAGTCGAGGAGGGTGTTGTCCGAGGGGTGGTAGTAGAGGGCGTTGACGGTAAAGTCCCGGCGCATGGCATCTTCCAGGATATTGCCGAAGACGTTGTCCCTGAGCAGCATGCCCTGGTCTGACTGCACCGCGTTGCGCTGGTCGCCCTCCCCGTGGCCAGCCCTGAAGGTGGTGACTTCGATGACTTCCCGGCCCATGTGGACGTGAACGATGCGAAACCGGCGGCCGACGATGCGGGAGCGGCGAAACAGGCGGCTGACCTGCTCCGGGGTGGCATCCGTGGCCACATCGAAGTCCTTGGGGTGCAGATTGAGGAGCATGTCCCGCACACAGCCCCCCACCACATAGGCCTGAAAGCCATTGTCCAGCAGCACATCCACCACCCCCCGGGCCCCCTTGCTGATTTTGTCGGGCTTGAGGGCGTGCTCCCCGGCGGGGACCTGTTGCGGCCCCTCCCGGTGGGGGTGGGATTTGCCGGCGGGGGACAGAAACTTGATCAGCTTTTTAAGCATTGAGTTACCGGGAATTTGACCAAAAGCAAGGGGTTAAGGCCGGCATTCTAGCACAGGGAAGGGGCGCCACAGGATGAAAAAGGAGAAATGAAAAAGGGAGGCTTGCGCCTCCCTCGAGTGTCTAGATGCCTAAGAATCGGGTCCTAACCCCCCTGAATCTAAGTGGCGATCTGTCAGTCAGTATGATTATTATATTTATTGTTTTTATTTAGCCGAGTGTTTTTATTGTTATGTCGTATATAGAGCAGGTACCGTGCCAAAAAAATAAAGCTTTAATTATCAGAAGGTTGAAAAATATCACCCAAAACTTGGCGGCTGTAAGAGAGGGGAATCTGTTACCTTTTTTCACGGATAATGGGGGAGTGTTACTGTTATGGCCAGTTTGCGGACCCAGATCACAGTAGCAAAGCCGCCATGGCGGGCGGTGGATGATTATTCTTTCAGCCAGTGAGACCTCCGGCGCAGGCAAAAGTTGCATGGCGGCGCCACTACCCGCTAACGGGTGGCTGCGAAGCGGGAGCTGAGAGTTGCGCTGTTAAGCGCTTTTGATCCGCGGCAGGCCCAGCTTCTGGCGCCGCTCCCACAGACACTTGCGGCTGATACCCAGCTTCTTGGCCAGCTCGGTCTCGCTCATGGCGTCCTGGTTCTCCAGCACGAAGTGGGTGAAGTAGTCCTCCAGGGACAGTCCCTCCTGGATGTCCTTCTCCAGGGTGCGCTGGGGCCTGGGCTGTTCCGCTTCCGGGGTGTCCTGGTAGGGGTCGATCTCGATCAGCGACAGGTCTATGCCCAGCAGGTCGTGGGTGATGGACTGGCCTTCATCGCAGAGGATCACCGCCCGCTGAATGGAGTTTTCCATCTCCCGGATATTCCCCGGCCAGGCGTAGGTGGTGATGGCCTGAATGGCGTCGGGGGCCAGCACCAGGTGGGGCTTGCCCAGCTTGCGGCAGAACTTCTCCAGGAGGTGCTCGGCGATCAGGAAGATGTCCTTGCCCCGCTCCCGGAGGGCGGGGAGATTGAGGTTGACCACATTGATGCGGTAGTAGAGGTCCTCGCGAAAGCGCCCTTCCTGACACAGCTTGTGCAGGTTCCTGTGGGTGGCTGCCAGCAGGCGCACATCCACCTTGCGGGACCTGACGGAACCGATGGGCCGCACCTCCCCTTCCTGGAGCACCCGCAACAGGCGGGCCTGGGCCTCGAGGGGCAATTCGCCGATCTCGTCCAGGAACAGGGTGCCGTTGTCGGCGGCCGCCACCAGCCCGGTGCGGCTTTCGGTGGCGCCGGTAAAGGAGCCCTTCTCGTGGCCGAACAGCTCCGCCTCGATCAGGGTCTCGGGAATGGCGGCGCAGTTGACGCAGACGATTTCGTTGCCGCCGCGGCGGCTCTCGTTGTGGATGGCCCGGGCCACCAGCTCCTTGCCGGTACCGGTTTCGCCGTGGATCAGCACGGTGGCGTCGGTGGGGGCCACCTTGTGGATAATGTTGTAGACCTCCTTCATCACCCCGCTGTCGCCGATCATGCCGCGGCTGGCGTGGGTGGGGGAGTGGAATTCCTTGTGTTGAGGCTGCGCCCGCAGAATGCGCTTGATGGAGGTGAGCAGATCCTTCTGGTCGAAGGGTTTCGGGATGTAGTCGACGGCCCCCAGTTTCATGGTGTCGACCGCCGAGCGCAGGCTGGCGTAACTGGTCATGATCAGTACCGGCACCTCACCCGCCAGCTTGATCAACTCCGTGCCCGGCGCCCCCGGCAGGCGCAGGTCACTGATGATCAGGGCGAACTCCGCCAACTTGAATCTGCTGGTGGCGTCCTGGATGTTGCCCGCCGCCTCCACCTGGTAGCCGTTCTTTTCCAGCAGCTTGTGGAGGGAGTTGCGGATGACTTCTTCGTCTTCGACGATAAGAATTCGATACATAATCGTTGTGCCTGAAGGCCTGAGTTGGTGTTGAGTCCGCCCTGGATCACGGCCGCTTGAGGGTCAGTGTAACCCGGGTGCCGCGGTTGCCGGCGACAGGGCTGGCGAGCTTCACGCTGCCCCGGTGAAAGCGGATGATGCTGTACACCATGGACAGCCCCAGTCCGGTGCCTTCACCCGAGTCCTTGGTGGTAAAGAATGGCTCCATCACCCGGTTTTGCAGGGCTGCTGGAATGCCGCAACCCCAGTCCGTAACCTGGACGACCACCTGCTGCGAGTCGCTCTCGTCGCAACTGATCTCGACAACATCGCCGCTGTCGCTGGCATCCCTGGCGTTGGCCAGGAGGTTGACAAAGACCTGGGCCAACTGGTGACTGTCTCCCCTGACCAGGAGATCTTCGGCAATTGTTGCACGAAATTCAACCACTTTGGCATGGCGATCCAGCTGGAGCAGCTGGATGGCACTGTCCACGGCGGGTTTCAGGGGTATCGGCTTGAGGGCATCCTTGCTGTCGCTGCGGGAAAACTCGATCAGGGTGCGGACGATGGAGTTGATGCGCTCGGTGAGGTCGAGAATGATGGCCGCACTGCGGGTGGTTTCTTCATCCTTGGCGTCCGCCAGCAGATCCTGGGCGAGACAGGAGATGCCGGTCACCGGGTTGCCGATCTCGTGGGCGACCCCCGCCGCGAGGCGGCCCACCGAGGTCAGGCGCTCGGCGTGGGCCAGTTCCTGGAGTAGCTTCAGGCGCTCGGTGATGTCCTCCATCAACACCACCTGATAGCCGGAGTACACCGGGGAGTTGTCTTCCACCCGATACTTGCTGAGGTGGTACCAGCCGGTTCTGTCGCCGTGGGGCACTTCGCGGGGCGCCCAGCTCACCGCGCTGTCGGCGCAGAAGGTTCCCAGCAGTGGCCCCCAGGGGGCGGGGATGTCATCCAGGTTGGCGCCCTCGGCGTCGGCGGCGGTTATCCCGGTGTAACTGGTGAGGGCGTTGTTCCACAGCAGGATCTCCCCCGCCGGGTCGATGGAGCACACCCCGATGGGCAGGTTTTCCAGGGTCTGGCGATGGTACAGGCGCAGCTTGTTGAGCTCCGCCGCCAGGCCGGAGAGGGCGCTGCCGGCGCTGGTCAGCTGGGATTCCAGCAGGCTGATATCGTCCACCGTGGGGCCGCTGCCAAAGGGTATCACCAGGTCCATGATGTGCTCCGCCGCCAGGGTGCCCAGTTTGGCGCTCAGCTGATAGCTCAGGCGGTCCCGCAGCATGCGCATGGCCAGGGGGCGCTGGTCGTCCAGGGATATTTTCAGGGTGGCGAGGGCCTCGTCCATCTCCCGCTGCGCCCCGTCCCGGCCCAGCCATTCCCCGAGGGCTGCCTGGATGCTGTCGAGGGAGGAAATTTCCAAACCCTGGCGCCTCGGGGTGGGGAGATTGTCCACCATGCAATGAAAGGCGTGGAGCCGCTCATCGTCGGACATGGTGGTGACCCGGGAGACAAAGAGGGTGACGATCAGATTGGCCACCAGGGACTCCAGCAGCCAGAACTGCCAGTTCTCTGGCCCCATGGCGAGATTCATGCCAAACACTGGGGCTGGGGTGGCGCCAAAGAACACCGGGGCGACCACCCCGTAAAGCCACAGCCCGGTGCCCACCGCGAGGCCGGCGAGAAAGCCCTTGTGGTTGATTTTCGGTACGTAGAACGTGGCAATCAGGCCGGGGAACAGCTGGATCAGGCCGATCATGCCGGTGATCGCCAGGTCGGTGACACTGCCGGAGGTTTTCAGGGTGGAAAAGATACAGGCCGCCGCCAGCCAGCTGGTGGCGATCACCACATGGCGCTCCCTGAGCCAGCGGTCGAGATTCCGCTGGCGGAAACGGAAATCGGCAATGTTGACGAAGGCGGTAACCAGGATTCTCGCCATCGCCAACGCCGTTACCGCGATCAGGCTGACTCCGGCAAACAGCATGGCGACCTCGGTGAGCACCCGCAGCCAGTCCAGCCCCAGGCTGGAGGGCAGCGCCAGATAGTACTGCTGGAGAGGTACATCCAGGGTGCTGTTGAGGCCGGCCCAGAGGACGGGAAACACCGGCAGGGTGATTGCCAGGAGGGCGCAGGGCACCATCCACGCCGAGGTGGAGTGCTTGGGCCACCAGCTGGACAAATTGAGGATAAAGCCCTGCTGGGGGAGGATAAAGGCCATGGGGAAGAGCAGCAGGATCAGGGCATAGGCAGAGTCGAAGCGCATGATGACCTGGTTCTGGCCGGACGCCTGGGCCCACTGGTTGACCCCCTCGAGACCGTCAAACACCTGGTACACGGCCGCCACGCCGGTGCCCAGCAGGGCGCAGGTGGCGATCAGGGTGGTGAAGCCAGCGATGCCGGGGACCGCCCTGTTGGCCTTGTTGGGCGCGCCAAACAGCCAGATAAACACCGCTGCGACGGCGGCGAGGCCGGCGGTCAACCACAGGGTGGGGCTCTGGTTCGGCGTCGGGCTGGGCAGCAGGCTGGCAATGACGCTGAACTGGGCTGCGGCGATGGGCAGGCTCGCCAGGGCGAGGAGAATGCTGGTGGCTCTGGCCACCCAGGGGTTGCGGAAGCGGTAGACCAGCAGGTCCGGCAGGGTGGCGAAGGCATGGCTGCGGGAAATCCAGCGCAGGGGTTCCAAAAACAGGGGGGAGAAAATAAACACTCCGGCAAAGGCGAAAATGCCAATCAAGCCGGAAATCCCGTAGCGGCCCACCAATTCGATGGCGCCAAAGAAAAACATTACCCCGCTGACGCCGACAAAGGCCAGGGCGAAAACCGCCGGGTGCTCCCAAAAGGCGAGGGGGATGCGGCGCGCCTGGGAGGCTGCCGCCACGGCAAAAAACAGCGCCACGAAAATCCCCAGGCTGAGGGTCAGGGCGCCGCTCACAGTTCGCTCCTGCGCCGCTGCCACAACCAGGTGGCGATAATCACCAGGACCCACAGGATATAGGGGCGCACCCAGGTTATGCCGGGTACCGTGAGCCAGTGTACGGCCATGGGCATGATCACACAGGCCAGCAGGACCAGCAGGGCGGCGAGGCGGTGGTTGAGCATGGTGTCGGGGTTCCTGGAGCGTCAGGGCATCAGGCAATGTCGCAGAGCGGCAGCCTAAAATCAATTGCCTCGGCGAGGGCGATCTCGGTGGCGGAGAGGCGGCAGCGGTAGGCCAGCACCTCCACCCCGGCGGCGACGGCCTCCGCCAGGGTCTGGCTGTACAGGGGATCGATGGCCGCCGCCGGGGCCACCGCCCGGGCGCCGCTGTACTGAACGCAGAACAGCAGCACCCCCCGCTGCCCCTCCTTCACCACCGTCATCAGTTCCCGCAAGTGCTTGGTGCCCCTGGCGGTGACCGCATCCGGGAACAGCGCCAGGCCCTCCTCGGCGTCGTCCTCGAGGGTGACATTCTTGACCTCGACATAGCAGTGCTGGTGGCCCCGGCTCAGCAGCAGATCGATGCGGCTGTTTTCCGCGCCGTAGGTCACCTCCCGGCGCGGGGTATCGTAGCCGGTCAGCTCGGCAATGGCCCCCGCCGCGATCGCCTCCCTCACCAGCTGATTGGGCCTGGCGGTGTTGACCCCGGCCAGCTGGCCCCGCCTGGTGGTGACAATCTCCAGGGTGCCGGGCAGCTTGCGGGCGGGGTTGGCCGACAGGGATATCCAGCACCGGGAGCCGGGCACCAGGCAGTTTTTCATCGAGCCGGTATTGGCGCAGTGGACGGTGATCACCTCGCCGCTGGCCAGCTCCACATCCGCCAAAAAGCGCTTGTATCGGCTGATAAAGGTGGCCTGGATCAACGGCGGGTCAAAATCCATGGGCGGCCTCCGCAGCGGGGTTGGTCGACGGTTGCCGGCCAGCCGGGCGGCCCGGGCGCGGCGGCCGGGTTCCGGGTTGCCCCTGGTGGGGGTTGAGTGCTCGACTTTTCACGGTTTTCCCCCATACTCAGCGGACGGCCCGGGCATTTACCCACAACTCGGAAAATTAGGCCACAGCCAGAGTGGTTACCTGTAAACCTGCCGGCAACCCGTAAGCTTCAGTAAATAGTGCTTGAAAAAGGTCGCCCATACCACTATAAACGCGGGTTTCGGTTTGAACGCATAAGCGAGGCGAACGAATGGCCAAAAATGTTGCTGTGAAATCAGGTTCACTTGCCCTCCACGGTTACGAGCCCTACAAGGTCAAAAAGGGCGAAGAGTACATGGGCGCCAAGCAGCTGGAGCACTTCAAAAAGCTGCTTTTTGCGTGGAAGCAGGAGCTGATGGAGGAGGTGGACCGCACCGTGTCCCATATGAAGGACGAGGCGGCCAACTTCCCCGACCCCGCCGATCGCGCCACCCAGGAAGAGGAGTTCAGCCTCGAGCTGCGCACCCGCGACCGGGAGCGCAAGTTGATCAAGAAAATCGACTCCACCCTGGAGCGAATTGAAAACAACGATTACGGCTACTGTGATCAGTGCGGCATCGAGATCGGTATCCGCCGCCTTGAGGCACGGCCCACCGCCAGCCTCTGCGTGGACTGCAAGACCCTGGACGAGATCAAGGAGCGCCAGCTCACCGGGTCCTGATGGTCGCGGGTACGGGCCAGGGGCCTGTACCCGACGCGCTTTCCCGCCAGCCCCCCGCCATGGCCACCACCTACAGGGGCCGCTTTGCCCCATCCCCCACCGGCCCCCTCCATTTCGGCTCCCTGATTGCCGCCCTGG
>CAZWUP010000007.1:18823-28877 GCA_964637045.1 uncultured Porticoccaceae bacterium
CCTGGTCAGCTACCTGGACGCCCGCGCCAGCGGCGGCCACTGGCTGGTGCGTGTGGAGGATCTCGACCCCCCCCGGGAGATGCCCGGTGCCGATGCCATCATCCTCCGCCAGCTCCTGGACCACGGCCTGCAGTGGGACGGCGAGGTGCTCTACCAGAGCACCCGCCTGGCCCGCTACGAGGAGGTGATGGCGGTGCTGTTGGCCCGCGGCGTGGCCTACTACTGCGACTGCAGCCGGGCGGCGGTGCAGGCCGCGGGGGGCGTATACGACGGCCACTGCCGCAAGCGCAGAGACCTGGGCCCCGAGGGAACGGCGGTGCGGGTCTGGGTGCCCGCGGCGGCGGAAGAGGTGTTTGCGGATCTGTTCCAGGGCCGGCAGGTTCATCGCCCCGGCCTGGAGACCGGCGACTATGTGGTGCGCCGCCGGGACGGCCTCCACGCCTACCAGCTGGCGGTGGTGGTGGACGACTGGGACCAGGGTATCAGCCACGTGGTTCGCGGCCTGGATCTGCTGGACTCCACCCCGCGCCAGCTGTGGCTGCAATCGGTGCTGGGGGCTCCGCACCCGGTTTACGGTCACCTCCCGGTGGCGACCAACACCTTGGGCCAAAAGCTCAGCAAGCAGAACCATGCCCCCAGCCTCGACGCCAGGCCAGCGGAGGACAACCTGCGCCAGGCCATCGCCTGGCTGGGGATGCCCCCCGCGCCGCAACTGGCCACCCCGGAGCAGCTGCTAAGTCACGCCCTGGGCCACTGGCGACGGGCGTTGCTGGCGGGCCGGCGGGCGCTGCCCGCGCCCCCCGGCCGGGGTTAGCCGCAATGGCACTGACTTGAGGGCTTGGTAGTGCATCGTAGCCCGACCCCGTGGCAGGCTACAGGGATCTACTGGTGCCGGTGCTGGAAACCGCGGCCCTCGGCCACCACCGCCGTGTAGCCCTTGCAGCTGACTTATGTGCAAGTCAGTGCCGTTGCGGCCCGCTCGAGAGTGGGGCCGCTTGCCCCTGCCAGGCTGGTTGCCCACTGCCAAAGTGAGTAGAATTGCCGCCACACTTCAGCAGGATTGTTCTTTGTGAATTTTACCGGCGCCCATATCCTTTCTGTTGAACAGTTTCAGCGCGACGATATCAACCTGCTGTTCGCCACCGCGGACCTTATGGAGCCCTTTGCCCAGCGCAAGAAGATCACCCGGGTGCTGGAGGGCGCCATTCTCGGCAACATGTTCTTCGAAGCCAGCACCCGCACCAGGGTCAGTTTTGGCAGCGCCTTCAACCTGCTGGGGGGGGAGGTGCGGGAGTCGGTGGGCAGCGAGAGCTCGTCCCTGGTGAAGGGGGAGTCCCTGAGGGACACCGCCCGGGTGCTGTCGGGCTACAGCGACATCATTTGCATGCGCCATCCCCGGGAGGGCTCGGTGGCGGAGGTTGCCAGCGCCAGCCGAGTGCCGGTGATCAACGGCGGCGACGGCAGCAACGAACACCCCAGCCAGGCCCTGCTGGACCTGTACACCATCAAGCGCGAGCTGGTGGCCAGGGAGCGGGGCATCGACGGCCTGCGCATCGCCATGATCGGCGACCTCAAGTACGGCCGCACCGTCCACTCCCTGTGCAAACTCCTCAGCCTCTACCGCAATGTCACCGTGGTGCTGGTCTCCCCGGCGGAGCTGGCGATGCCGGAGATCTATCTGGAGTCCCTGCGGGAAGCGGGCCACACCGTGGTGGTCACCGATCAACTGGAGGCCAGCATCTCCCGGGTGGATATTGTCTATTCCACCCGCATCCAGGAGGAGCGCTTTCTGGACCGTCAGCAGGCCGACCTCTACCGGGGGCGGTTCCGCCTCAACAGTGCAATCTACACCAGGCACTGTGAACCCAACACCGTGATCATGCACCCCATGCCCAGGGACTCCCGGGCCGAGGCCAACGAGCTGGACGCGGACCTCGACGACAACCCCAATCTGGCCATCTTCCGTCAGACCGACAACGGGTTGATCGTGCGCATGGCCATGTTTGCCCTGATTCTGGACGTGGTTCACCTGCTGGATAAATACGCCCGGGACGTGCCCTGGCACAATCCCCGCTCCCAGGCCTGAGGCCGGGATTCAAGACCCTAGTGAGAACCATGACACACACCGAGGAAGTGGACGAGTTCAACGATATCCGTCCCTACAACGACGCCGAGGCGCCCCTGGTGATGGGGCGTTTGATGGACGACCCCGAGCTGGCAAACACCCTGCTGTCCATCAAGTTTCCGCGCCTGTCCCGCTATCTGGCCTGGGCGTTGCGGCCGCTGATCCGCACCCGGCTGCACCGGGAGTTCGACAGTATTCGCAGCGTCCAGGACCTGCAGCTATTGATCGGCCGCCAGATGGAGGCCATGCTCGACAAATCCGCCACCCCCTTCACCGTCAGCGGCCTGGATAAGCTGGACAGCGGCAAGGCCTACCTGTTTATCAGCAACCACCGGGATATCGCCATGGACCCGGCCTTTGTCAACCTGGCCCTGTACCGCCAGGGGATGGACACGGTGCGCATCGCCATCGGCGACAACCTGCTGAGCAAGCCCTTCGCCTCGGACCTGATCCGCCTCAACAAGAGTTTTATCGTCAAGCGCTCGGTGAGTGGGCGGCGGGAAAAAATGGCCGCCCTCACCCAGCTGTCCCGCTATATTCGCCACAGCCTGCTGGACGACGGCTGCCACGTGTGGATCGCCCAGCGGGAGGGGCGGGCCAAGGACGGTGTGGACCGCACCGACACCGCCCTGATCAAGATGCTCAGCCTGGGCAAGGACCGCGAGCAGAGCTTTGCCGAGGCCATGGCCCAGCTCAACCTGGTGCCGGTTTCGATCTCCTACATGTACGATCCCTGCGACCTGGACAAGGCCCGGGAGTTGTGTCAGCGCCGCGCCACCGGCGAGTACCACAAGTCCCCCCACGAGGATTTGCTCAGCATCTACAAGGGTATCGTCGGCTACAAGGGCGCCGTCCACGTGGCCTTTGGCGACCCGGTGCCAGCGGTGGAAAATGCCGACCAGCTCGCCGAGGAGGTGGACCGGCAAGTGCTCGGCAACTACCGGCTGCATCCCACCAACCTCATCGCCTGGGAGCGCCTCAACGGCCCCGACCACCGGGTGGCCTGGCTCAAGGCCAGCCTCGACTGTGACTGGAAAGCCTGTGAACGGGAACTGATGGCCCGCGCCAGCAGAGAGCGGGAGGATGTGCGGCGAATCTTCCTCGCCATGTACGCCAACCCCACCCAGGCCCGCCTTGACCAGCTGGCCGCCAGCAACGGAGACTCCATTGCCCGAACTCAGTGACGGCGTCAAGACCACGATCCAGGAGGGGTATCGCAGTTTTCTCCGCTATCGCGAGCTGAAGCCCCGCCTCGGACAGCGCCAGATGATTGGCGCCATCGCCTCCGCCCTGGGGGGGGTGGCTGTCGACGGCGATGGCGAGCGAGTGGGCGACGCCCCCGTCTGCGTGGTGGAGGCGGGCACCGGCACCGGCAAGACCCTGGGCTACCTGCTGCCCGCGCTGCCGGTGGCCAGGGCCATGGACAAAACCGTGGTGGTCGCCACCGGCACCGTCTCCCTGCAGTCCCAGCTGATCGACAAGGACATCCCGGAACTGCTGGCCGCCACCGGCTGGAACTACACCTTCGCCCTCGCCAAGGGTCGCGGCCGCTACCTGTGCAACATCCGTCTCGAACTCTGTGTCGACGCCACCGCGACCCGGGATTCCGGGCAGTTTCTGTTCGAGGACGAAATGCCCTTTGGTGGCGACGCCGCCAGTGGCGAGTTTTTCCGCGAGCTGGAGACGGCCCTGGCGGAGGGCAGCTGGGACGGCGACCGCGACAGCTGGCCCGCCGCCATCCCCGACGACCTGTGGCGGGCATTGACCGTCGATCGCCGCCAGTGCACCAACAACCGCTGCCGCAAGTTCCAGCAGTGCGCCTTTTTTCGCGCCCGGGGGGAGCTGGATGACGTCGACTGCATCATCGCCAATCACGATCTGGTGATGGCCGACCTGGCCCTCGGGGGGGGCGCGATACTGCCCCCGCCGGAGCAGACCATCTACATTTTCGACGAGGCCCACCGCCTGGGGGATACCGCCCTCCGCCACTTCGCTGGCAACTGCCGGGTACAGGCCACGGTGCAGTGGCTGGAACAGGTGGAAAAGGGCCTCGCCCTGGCGGCCAAAACCCTGGCGGCGGACCGCGGCCTGATCAGCCAGTTGGACGAGGTCAACACGGCCGCCGCCGCGGCCCTGGCTACCCTGCGCCAGGCCCACCCCCTGTTGCGGGCCACCCTCGACGACAACCTGCCGGCGGGCAGCAGCCACTACCGCTTCCCCCTGGGGGATGTGGGGGAGGACAACCGCAATCTGTTTTTGGTGCTGGCGCGAAATTTCATCAAATTGCTGGCCTGGCTGGAGGATTTGTCCACCGCCGTGGAGAAGAAAATAGAGGGTTACAGCGAGGTGTCCAGGGTCGATCTGGAGCAGTTTTACCAGGGCCTGGGGGCCTGGGTGGCGCGCGCCGAGGCGGTGGCCGCCCTGTGGTCCCAGATGGCGGACCGGGACAAGGAGGGTCAGCCCCCCAGGGCGCGCTGGCTGGCGGCGGACGAGCTGGGCCAGGACCTGGTGGTCTGTGTCTCCCCCATCTCCGCGGCGGAGCTGTTGCGAACCAACCTGTGGCAGCGCTGTTTTGGTGCGGTGGCGGCTTCCGCCACCCTCAGGGCCCTGGGCAGCTTCGACCGCTTTGCCGCCACCACCGGCCTGCCCCCCCACGCCCAGACCCTGGCGGTGCCCGGAGCTTTCGACTTCGCCAGCGCCGGGGTTCTGGCGATTCCCGATATCGGCGCCGACGGCAGCGATGCCGCGGCCCACACCCAGGCGGTAATCACCCACCTGGCCACCCTGATCAGCGGGGACGAGGGCACTCTGGTACTGTTTTCCTCCCGCCGCCAGATGGAAACCGTGGCCGCCGGGCTGGAGATGGCGCTGCGCCGCTTGGTGCTGGCCCAGGGGGACTACGCCCACGCCGAGATCGTGCGCCGCCACAAGGAGCGTATCGACGGCGGGGAGGGCAGTGTGATTTTTGGCCTGGCATCCTTTGCCGAAGGGCTCGACCTGCCGGGCAGCTACTGCCAGCACGTGATAATTGCCAAACTGCCCTTTGCGGTGCCCGACGACCCGCTTCAGGCCGCCCAGGCGGAATGGCTGGAGTCCAGAGGGCTGCGGCCGTTCCAGGCCATGACCCTGCCGGATGCCTCCCTGCGCCTGATCCAGGCCTGTGGCCGGCTGTTGCGCACCGAGCAGGACCGGGGCCGGGTGACCATTCTCGACCGCCGCCTGCTGACCAAGTTTTACGGCCGCCAGCTGTTGGACTCGCTGCCCCCCTTTCGCCGGGAAATCGGCTGAGGTTCTGGCGCCGCGTCAGTCGTCGTAAATCGGCTGCCCCCGGTAGTAGCGCACCGGCTTTTTGGCTGCCGCCCCATCGCCGTCGCCCTCTTCTGCGGCCGGTTCGGAGTCGGTTTTTCCCCCGTCCGCCGCAGGTATCGGCTTGCCCCGGTAGAAGCTGAAGAATTTCTTGATGGATTTGCTGTCATTGGCCGCGGGAATGGCCTCCGGTGCCTCCGCCAGGCCTTCATATTTTGCCGTCCACTCCGGCCCCGCCAGGGCCATCAGGTAGCGCAGCATACCCTGCAACAGGGTGTCGTCCACGTTCTTGAGGGCGATCAGCTTGTCGAACAGCTGGGGGTCAGCCAGGGCGATGGTGATCTCATAGTTGTCCCGCAAGTGGCGCTTGACCTTCATCACCAGGTCGACCATCTCCTTGCTAAGTTCGTTGGTTGCCATAAAGTTACCTGGGTGTGCAAACCGCCGGGGGTACCTCGGTGGGCAAAATATAACCAAGCAAGCGCTGTGCCAGGGGTGGGTCGATGGCGGCCACCCATCCCCCGTCTCCCACCTTCCATCTCACGTCTCCCCTTTCACCAACCGCGAACGCAGATAGGCCAGCCCCAGCAGGGACAGCCCCAGGCCCATGAACGAGGCCACCCGCAACAGGCCCTCGAGGCCCGCCATATCCACCACAAAGATCTTGGCAATCACCAGGGCCAGCAGCAGCTGGCCGCCGCTGTTGAGGTGGCGGGAGCGCCACACAATTCCCGCCACCACGGCAGCCACCGCCATCGCCAGCCACACCGCGGAATAGGTGTAGAGTTCGCCGCTGCCGGTGGCCAGCTCCAGGCTGAGTTGACCCTGCCACAGGTGGCGGATCTCCATGCTGACGAATAACAGCAGGCCGCCGGCGGCGATGGCGCCCGCCACCCTCCTGGCCTCGCGGCGATAGTGGCGGGACGCCAGGGCCGCCAGCACCACCGGCAGCCCATAGGCCAGCAGCAACAGGTTGAACAGGGGTCTGGGGGCCACGGTCTCCTGGCTCCACAGGGGGTTGAGCACAGTTGCCGACAGCCCGTAGCTGGCTGCCGCCAGCACCAGCAGGATCGCCGCCAGCACCTGATAGAGGCCGCCGAGCTGGGTGCTGAACCTGGCCCGATAGCGGTAACTCAGGCCCAGAGCCCCCCACAGGCTGGCGTTGATGGCGGACTCGGTTAGGCTGTAGTGGGGGCCAAAAATCTCGCCGTCGTAGAGCCAGTAGCGCACCTCGGCCCCCAGGGTCAGCACCAGCAAATGGAGCCCGGCGGCCTCCAGCCAGGGCCGCAGCCGGTGGCCGCGGCCCAGCAGCCAGGCCGCCAGGGCACAGCACGCGGTGCTGCCGCCGCCGGTCCACAGGGACCAGTGAACATCCGTCGGGTAGGCGACCAGCCAGGGGTTGAAGCTCAGCCGGGCCACCACCAGGGCAATGGCACCCTTGACCAGCCAGTCCAGCCACGGCAGGGGGTAGCGCCGCGCCAGGCCCGCCAGGGTTGCCACTTGCAGCGCCAGGGCCAGGGTCAGGCCGGCCTCGCGGAAGTACATGGCGGCGGCCAGGGAGTAGGCCAGGTGGCTGGCCAGGACCAGCCAGATCACGCTTTCCGCGCCGGGCTTTTTCTCCAGCCTGACACCCGACAGGGTTGCATAGGCGAGGCCGATGATCAGGGTCAGCAGGCTCCAGCGCCAGGATTCGGAAAGGGCCCCGCTGAGCAGATACACCAGGGCCAGCCACAGCAGCGGGGCGAGGCAGGTGAGGGCACACCAGCCATGGTTGAAGGGGCGTCGGTACAGGGCGAGGGCCCCCAGCCCCACATATAGGGCGGTCATTTGCAGGGCAAAGGCCATCAGGGTGGCGACGGCTTCACCGTCGAGCCCGGCCAGGGTAAAGCCCGGCTGGTCGAGGTGGCGCTGCAGCTGGCTGGCGGCGATGGCGGCCCAGGCCACCACCAGGCTGAGCCAGGGCAGAGGCGCCAGGGACCGCCGCTCGCGGGCGGCGAGGCCCACCACCGCCACCAACAGCCCCCAGGGCAAGAGTGTCAGCCCCGCAACCCCGGTGCTGTGGAGGGAGATCCCCCAGGCCGCCATCAGCAGGACAAGCCCGGCCCCCAGGGGCGCCGCCCCCGCAGCGCCGCTGGCCGGGCCACTGAGTCGCCAGTCGAAGGCCGGCGTTGCCACCAACAGGTAGCAGGCGACGGCGAGATAGAGGCCGCGAAAATCCCCCACCCCGGAGGTGGTGGCCATCAGCCACCAGGCAAGGATACCGGCCACCAGCCCCCACCACAGCCAGGGGCGGTAGACAAAGCGCACCAGCAGCAAGCCGGCGGTACTGATGATCAGGGCGTAGACCATGGCGGCGACAATGTTGCCGCTGCCGGTGGACACCAGGATGGGCACCCCGTAGGCCCCCAGCAGGCCGATGGCGGCCAGCAGCGGGCCGTGGCGCAGGGCCAGGGCCATGGTGGCCAGGGATACCGCCGCCAGCAGGGCAAACACCAGCCGCGGGTCCAGCAGGTGGTACAGGTGCAGCCCCGCCAGCAGGGCGGCAAACAGGGTGATGGAGGCGCCCCCCGCCAGGGCGGCGAAGGCCGGGTGGGCACCCCGCTTGCGCCGCAGCCACTCCGCCACGGCGTGGAGCAGGACGCCGCTGATCAGGCCCAGGGCTACCCGCCCCCGCGGCCCCAGGAGGCCGGACTCCACGCTGTACCTCACCATAAAGATTCCCGCCAGGGCCACGCACAGCCCCCCCAGCCACACCATCCACTGACTGCGCCAGTGGGTGAGGGGACCCGGTACCCCGGGTTCGGGACGGACATTGCCGGCATTGGCCAGTGCTTCGGGTTTGTCTCCGACGGCGGCAGGGGCGGGCTTGGTGGCGTCCTCGGCAGGCTCCGTGGGCTCCGTCGGCCCGGTGGGCTCCGGGGGCGGCGTTGCCCCAACCTCGGCCGCAGTGGGCGGGGCCATGGCCCTGGTGAGCTCCGCCACCTGCTGTTCGAGTTTTCGGACGCGGAAAAACGCCGTCCAGCCCAGTGCTGCGCCGGCGATCACCAGCGCCAGGACTGCAAGAGCCATGGCTGCCATCGCTAGAATCCGTCCCTGAGTGTGTTGGTGCAGGCCAGTAAAGCACAGCCCGTGGAGGAAAATCCACGGCCGCCGGCGGCCGTGCCGGGGATGGCAAGGCCGCGGTATTGCCAAGGCGCGGTGGAGGAAGGGTCCGGCTGAAGGCTTGCAGCCCAAAACTCAAAATGATGACGTTGTCATCTTTAGCAGGTACTATCCGGCGATCACCGGCGACCCCACACCCACCGTGAGGATGTAGCTGATGTCTGTTGCCAAAGCCCTGATTGCTCTGACCCTGACGGCCTCCGCCGGCGTCGCCGGCGCCGACGATGAAGCGTTGGTCAAGTACCGCAAGAACACCATGGAAATCATCGGCGGCCACATGGGCGCCATGGTGGCTATCGTCAAGGGGGAAGTGCCCTACAGCGACGACCTGGCGTTTCACGCCCAGGGGTTGGCGGCGGTGGCGCCGCGGGCGCTGGTCACCTTTGAAACCCAGGCCATGAATGACGACAGTCACGCCCTGGACAAGATCTGGGCCGACTGGGGAAAATTCGAACAGGCCATGGAAAACCTTGAGCAAACCTCGGCGACCCTGGCCACCGCCGTGGCCGATGGCAATCGCGGCGCCATCGGCGCCGCCCTGGGGGAGGTGGGAGAGTCCTGCAAGGGCTGTCACGACGACTTCACCAAAGACCACTGATTCACCGGGAACCCGCTGATGACCAAGACGTCTGCCCCCGGGCGGGTGTGGGATCTTCCCGTCCGCCTGTTCCACTGGGCGCTGGTGGTACTGGTGGCCCTGCTGTGGTTCAGCGGTGAATTTGGTGGCCTGGATATCAGTGTCGAGGCCCCGGTGGTGGGTTATGTCTACCTGACCAACATGGATGTCCACGCCCTGGCGGGGCAGGGTGTGCTGGTGCTGGTGTTGTTCCGCCTGTGCTGGGGGCTGTGGGGCTCCACCACCGCCAGGTTTGGCCATTTTGTGCGCGGTCCCAAAGCCGCCCTCGCGGAGGCCCGCGCCCTGGTGAAGGGACGGCTGCCCACCACCACTGGCCACAACTCCCTGGGGGGGCTGATGGTGGTGGCTTTGCTGCTGGTGCTCGCCGCCCAGACAGCAACTGGCCTGTTTGCCGCCGACGACCTGTTCTTTGAGGCTCCCCTGGCCCATCTGGTGGCGGATGCCACCTCAAAGCAGCTGACCGGGATTCACGGGCAGCTTGCCACTGCCCTCCAGGTGCTGGTGATCGCCCATATCCTGGCGGTGGTGTACTACCAGTGTCGCGGCAGCAAGCTGATCAGGGCGATGGTCACTGGCACCAAGTATCAACAGATCAATGAGCCCCTGATCTTCGCTCCCTGGTGGTTGGCACTGGTCACCCTGGCGCTGGCGGCGGGGGTGCTGGCGGTACTGCGCAGTTTATAGCCTGGGCTGAATGGCACTTACTTAAGGACTGTATGGTGCTTTGTAGCCCGGCCGCTGTCTTGGGGGAGGTTTTCGCGACACGCCGTAAATACGTCCCTGTAGGCTCGTATGCAGCATCCCTGCTGCATACGGTCTCGAAA
>CAZWUP010000008.1:0-699 GCA_964637045.1 uncultured Porticoccaceae bacterium
TATCAGATTGATGGGGTGAAGGTGCCCCATCAACCATTAAATCCGTATACCCAATAAAAAAAAGGCTCCCCGGGGGGAGCCTTTTTTACCACCTGCCGAGGCTACTCCTCGGCGGTCGCTTCCTCGGCGTTTTCCTCGACATTGGCCTTGAGCAATTCCACCTCAAAAATCAGGGTTTGCTCCGGGCCGATCTGGCCGCCGGCGCCACCTGGGCCATAGGCCAGGGAGGGGGGAATTACCAGCTCCCACTTGGCCCCTTCCTTCATCAGCATCAGGGCCTCGGTCCAGCCGGGGATCACCTGGCTGACACCAAAGCTTGCGGGGACGCCGCGCTTGAAGGAACTGTCGAATTCGGTGCCGTCGATCAGGGTGCCCCGGTAGTGGACTTCCACTGTGCTCTCCGGGCCGGGTACCGGGCCTTCGCCTTCATTGATGACTTTGTACTGGAGACCGCTGTCGAGGGTGGTCACCCCTTCCTTGGCGGCGTTTTCTGCCAGGTAGGCCTCACCCTCCGCCTTGTTCTTGTCGGCCTGGACTTCGTATTGCGCTTGCTGCTCGGCCATTTTCTCTTCCTGGAAGGCCTGCAACACGGCCATCACCTCGGCTTCCTCCAGCTTGGGTTCGGTCCCCGCCATCGCGTCCCGGACACCCTGGGCAAAGATATCGACATCGATATCCATGGCTTCGGTTTTGAACTGG
>CAZWUP010000008.1:709-27090 GCA_964637045.1 uncultured Porticoccaceae bacterium
ATGTTCTGGCCAAAGATATAGCTGAGCTTCTGCTCCTGGGTGGTCAACTCCGCGGCCGGGGCACCGCTGTCCGCGGGCACCTTCTCTTCCTGGGCCTTGTCACAGCCGATCAGTAGGGTCGCCAGGGCTACCACTGCAGCCAGTCTCTTGATTGTCATCAGTGTATCCTTGTTGGGTGGTGTGCGTGTGGGCATATTACCTGAAAGCCGCCCGCTGCCACAGCCCTGTGGCGGGGATCAAGAGACTCTGCTGAACAACAGATCCCAAACCCCGTGGCCGAGGCGCTCGCCGCGGCGCTCGAACTTGGTCACCGGGCGGAATTCCGGCCGCTCCCCATAGCCCTCCGCCACAGTGTTGGCGAAGCCCTCGGCAGTGTCCATCACCGCCAGCATATGCTCCGCGTAGTCCTGCCAGTCGGTGGCCAGGTGCAGCAGGCCGCCGATCACCAGCTTGGCCCGCAGACGCTGGATAAAGTCCGCCTGGATTATCCGCCTCTTGTTGTGCTTTTTCTTGTGCCAGGGATCGGGAAAGTAGATCTGAATCCGGGCCAGGCTGAGATCCGGGATACAGTCCTCGAGAACATCCACGGCATCCGCCATATAGACCCTGAGGTTGGTAATCCCCTGTTCCGCCGCGGTATTGATCAAGCGGCCCACTCCGGGGGGATGCACTTCGACACCGACAAAGTCCAGCTCCGGCTCAGCGGCCGCCATCGCCAGCAGGGAGTCCCCCATGCCAAAGCCGATCTCCAGCACCACCTGGGCCTGGCGGCCAAACACCCGGGGCCATTCCACCAGTCCGTCGTGGAGGCTGAGACCATAGCTCTCCCAGTGGTCGGCAAACGCCTTGCGCTGGCCGTCGGTCATGCGCCCGGCGCGCATCACATAGCTGCGAATGGATTTTTTCTTGAATTCAGGGCGAATGTCCAGCATCGACGAGTCTCTATTTTTGGGCGCCCTGGCAGGCACCTGGCTAATGGGTATCTCGCCCCAGTTGTTTGAGGGCGGCAAGCAGCAGCAACAGCCAGCCCAGCATCAGCAGCGCCCCACCCAGCGGGGTGACCATGCCCAGGCGGGGGGCATTGAACCACACCAACCCGTAAAGGCTGGCGGAGAAAATGACCGCCCCGACGATCATGCAAAGCCCCGCCGCCACGATCAGCCGGCGGCTGAAGTCCGTACCCAGCAGCAGCGCCAGCGCCAGCAGCACGGGGGTGTGGTACAGCTGGTAGCTCACCGCCGTTTTCCACACCTCCAGATGATCGCCACTGATCACCGCCTTGAGGGCGTGGGCACCAAAGGCGCCAAAGGCCACTCCGATCAACCCTAGCAGGGCTGCTGCCGCGACAAACAAGGTACGCAATGCTGTCTCTCCGCAATTGATAGGGGCCGCGCCGGAGGGCGGGGCGAGCATTCCTGGGCCGACAGGGCTTCGGCAAAAACTTGCGATCTCAGCAACCTGGATAGATAGGGCGCTGACTTGAGGGCCTTGTGGTGCTTGGTAGCCCGACCAGGGTCCTTGGCCTGCGGCCTCACACCATGGTTGGGCCTAAATCAGTGCCACTGTAGATAGGTGCATCTGTTCTGTTGCCCCGCTAATAAAAAGGCCGCGGCAGAAGCGCGGCCTTGGGTGCGGCTACAGCCTGGGGCCGGGGTCAGGCCTCCATGGCCACCCGCACCTTTTTCATGGCGTTTTGTTCGAGCTGGCGGATCCGCTCCGCGGATACCCCGTAGTGATCGGCCAGATCGTGGAGGGTGGCCTTGCTGTCCGCCAGCCAGCGGCGCTGGATGATGTCGCGGCTGCGGTCGTCGAGGGCGGCCAGGGCATCGCTCAAGCGGTCGTGGCTGTCGTCCTCCGAGTCCTGCTCCTCGAGCAGCACCGCGGGATCGGCGCGCTTGTCTTCAAGGTAGTAGACGGGGGCGACAAAGCTGCTGTCGTCGTCATCGTCATCCTGGGCATCGAAGGCGGAATCCCGGGCGGCGAGGCGTTTCTCCATCTCGAACACCTGGGCCACTTCAACCCCCAGGTCCGCGGCGACCGCCTTGGCTTCATCGTTGGTCAGCCAGGCCAAACCCTTTTTGGCGCTGCGCAGATTGAAGAACAGTTTGCGCTGGGCCTTGGTGGTGGCCACCTTGACGATGCGCCAGTTGCGCAGGATGAACTCGTGAATTTCAGCCTTGATCCAATGTACGGCAAAGGACACCAGGCGCACACCCTTTTCCGGATTGAAACGCTTGACCGCCTTCATCAGGCCGACATTGCCCTCCTGAACCAGGTCCGCCAGGGGCAGGCCGTAACCGTTGTAGGAGCGGGCGATATGGACCACAAAACGCAGGTGGGACATCACCAGGTGGCGAGCGGCATCGAGATCGCCGTGGTAGAACAGGCGCTCCGCGAGCGCGCGCTCCTCATCGGCGGTGAGAATGGCAATGGAGTTGACCGCCTGCATGTAGGATGACAGATTTTCGCCCGGCGAAAGCACTGCCGCAGGTTGCACACTTTTACTCATAGTCACCTCTGAATTAGGGGCTGCCAGTTTATCACTTCGCGATTGGATGTCCACACCCTGGATAAGTTCCCTTAAGTCACTGTTTTCAGATGCCTTCTCATTCAGGCTCGATACCGCGCAAATGACTCGACACCGCTATCCAGGCCCCGCCAAGCCCCAGCAGGGCGCCGCAGACCAGCAGCGTCAGGAGCACCGCCCCCCCCGGCCCCGAGAGGCTGTAGCCACTCTGGTAAAGGGTGGCGAGGGCCTGGATTTCATTGCCCAGGGACCAGAACCCCAGCCCTACCAGGAGCCAGGAAAACGCCCCGCCGGCGAGGCCGTACCAGAGCCCAGAGTAGAGAAAGGGCCGCCGCACATAGCCGTCGGTACCACCGATCAGCTTGACCACCACGATCTCATCGCGGCGGCTCTCGATCGCCAGGCGGATGGTGTTGCCCATCACCAGCAACACCCCCATCCCCAGCACCACCCCCAACCCCAGGGCAAGCTGGCGACCGACCTGAACCAGGGCGTGAAGCTTCTGCAACCAGGCCAGATCCACCGACACCTCGTCGACGATCTCCCGCCCCTGGAGCCAGTCAACCAGGGCCTCGGCGGCCGCCTGGTCGTTGGCAATGTGGTCCGCGGGCTCCACCAAAATGGCCGGGGGCAGGGGGTTTTCCTCCAGCAACGCCAGCACATCAGCAAACCCGGAGGCCTCGCGGAACTCCTCCAGGGCGCGGTCGGCGCTCATGTAAACGATGGCGGTGACATCATCCCGGGTTTCCAGCTCGGCAACCAGGGCGGCGATCTCCTCCTCATCGACCCCCTTCTCGATAAATACGCTCATTCGCGCATTGAGCTCGACGCCACCTGCCAATTGCTGCAGATTGCTGACCGCCACATAGAGGGCAGCGGGCAGGGCCATGGCGATGGCGATGACCAGCACCGTCATCAGGGACTGCACGGGCTTGGCCAGCAGGCGCTGAAAACTGGACACCAGGGTGCGGCGATGGTGTTGCACATAGCTGGCCAGGCGATGGCGAGCGCTGGCGCGACTCTCGCTGGCACCCCCCTGGCGCCTGCGTGGCCTGGTTCCGGACTGGTCAACCATGATCGCCTCCCACCAGGCGGCCGCCGTGGAGCTGGAGCTGGCGATGGCCCATGGGGGCGATGAGGGCGATATCATGGGTGGCGATCAGGACCGTCACCCCCACATCGTTGAACTGGCGAAACAGCGCCATGATCTCCGCCGACAGCCCCGGGTCGAGGTTGCCCGTGGGCTCGTCCGCCAGCAGAATTTTCGGCTTGTGGACCACCGCCCGGGCAATGCCCACCCGCTGCTGCTCGCCGGTGGACAGGGTAATGGGGTTTTGCTTTTCCTTGCTCAGCAGCCCCACCTTGTCGAGGGCCGCCCGCACCCGGCGGGGAATATCGGTGCGGGGAAAACCCATCACCTCCAGGGGCAGGGCCACATTGTCGTAGACGCTGCGATCAAACAGCAGGTGATGGTTCTGAAACACCACCCCCACCCGGCGGCGGAAATAGGGCACCTGGGTGTGATGGAGGCGGTTGAGGTTCTTGCTGTTGATCAACACCTGGCCCTGGGTCGGACGCTCCATCAGCATGATCAGCTTGAGCAGGGTACTCTTGCCCGCCCCCGAGTGACCGGTGAGAAAGGCAAACTCCCCCTGGTCCAGGTAAAAACTCAGACCGGACAGAGCTTCAAAGCCGCCGGGGTAGCGCTTACTGACGTTGTCGAACTGAATCACGGCTCGCCCCGCGCCCCAAGCCGAGTGTCGTTGTCGGCCTCCGCCAGCAGGGCATCGACAAATTCCGCCGCGCGGAATGGCTGGAGGTCGTCGATCCCTTCGCCAACGCCGACATAGCGAATGGGAATGCCGAACCGCCGACACAGGGCAAAAATGACGCCACCCTTGGCGGTGCCGTCCAGCTTGGTGAGCACAATCCCGGTCACCCCCACGGTATCGTGGAATTGCCGGAGCTGATTGACCGCGTTCTGCCCGGTCCCCGCATCCAGCACCAACAGCACTTCGTGGGGGGCGGCGGGGTCCAGCTTGGCCACCACCCGCTTGATTTTCTTCAGCTCCTCCATCAGGTTGCTCTTGGTGTGCAGGCGTCCCGCGGTATCCGCGATCAGCACATCGCAATGCCTCGCCCGGGCGGACTCGAACGCGTCGTAGATTACCGAAGCGCTGTCCGCCCCGCTGTGCTGGGCGACCACGGGAATGGCGTTGCGCTCCCCCCACACCTGCAGCTGTTCCACCGCAGCCGCGCGAAAGGTGTCCCCCGCAGCCAACATAAGGGAGTGCCCCCGATTGTGAAAGTGCCGGGCCAGCTTGCCGATGGTGGTGGTCTTGCCCACCCCGTTGACCCCCACGGTCATTACCACATAGGGCTTGCCGCCGCTCACATCCAGGGGCTTTTCACAGGGCAGCAGAATTTCCATCAACAGGGTGCGCAGGGCGGCGTGGAGGGCACCGACGTCGTTGAGTTCCTTGCGCCTGACCCTGTCGGTGAGCGCCTCGATAACCTCGGTGGTGACCTCCACCCCCAGGTCGGCGGTCAACAGCTGGGTCTCGAGGCTTTCAAGCAGGTCGTCGTCGATCTGCTTCTTGCCCAGGAACACCCGGCCCAGGCCCTTGCCGGTGCGCTCCAGGGCGCGCTTGATTTTGCCGAAGCGCCGCTCGCCGGCGGCCTCTTGCTCGGCCACCGTCTCGCCAGCCGGCGCCGGGGCGGTGTCGGGCGGGGGCGGGGTGCTGTCGGCGCGGCTGAAGACTTCCCTCAGGCGGGCGAGGCGGGATTTTTCTTCCGCCTCCTGGCGCTGACGGTCCTCCGTCGCGGGGGGCGGGGTCTCTGCCGGCTGGCCCACGGCTCCCCGAGCCGTGTCGGTGGCATCCGCGGCGACGGCGGGACGAGCGGCATCCTGGGCGGAGGAGGGGGAGGCGGGAACCTCGGGATCCCCACCGGCGTCCTCCCGGGGCGGAGCTGGCGCTGGCTCCCTGGCGTCCCCCGGGGATTCAGGGCTGGCGGGGGCCGGGGGCTCGCCGCCGGCAGCGGGGGCGGAGTGCTGGTGGTGAGCCGGAGCCTCCTGGCCCTCACCACCCGGCTCCCGGGAAAACACCCGCCGCAATCTCGCAAAGCGGCGCTGTTGCGCGCCCTCGTCGACCTCCTGCCCGCCAGCTGGCGCCGCCGGGAGCTCTCCGGCACCGGCTTGCGCCGGCGACTCCGCAGTTGACTCAGGGGCCCGCTGCTCCTTCCTGAAGCGGGAAAACAACCCCTTCTTTGCATCCGGAGAGTCCCCTCCCCCACTGCTACCATCAGTCATCGCGACTCTACCTGACATCCTGAAAAATGCGTGTATCCTACCACTTCTGCCCCCCATCAGCAGCAGGATATATCAGGGCTGGCACGCTACCAGGAGACAGGGTACTTGAACACTAGACGCACGCCGCGAAGCGCCCCCCGCCAGCGCAATCAGTTGCGCATCATCGCCGGCAAGTGGCGCGGCCGGCGCATCGGCTTCCCCGACCTCTGCGGCCTGCGCCCCACGGGTGACCGGATCCGGGAAACCCTGTTCAACTGGCTGACCCCCCATCTCCCCGGGGCAGTGTGCCTCGACGCCTTTGCCGGGTCTGGCGCCCTCGGCTTCGAGGCCCTGTCCCGCGGGGCTGCGGAGGTGGTCTTCGTCGAGCAGGACAGGGACGCCTGCGCCCACCTGGCGGCCAACCGTGAACTGTTGGCGGCAACCGGCGCGACCATCGTCCAGGAGGCCTTTTTGCCCTGGCTGGCCCGGGGTGGCCTGCCCAGCTTCGATATTGTGTTTCTCGACCCACCCTTTGCCGACAACCTCCAGACCCTGTGCCTGGAGGCGCTGCTGGCCAGCGACGCGCTCCACCACCAGAGCCTGATCTATGTGGAAAGCCCGCGGGAACTGCCCCCGGCCCTGCCCAGCCCCTGGCGAGTACACCGGGAGAAGGTGTCCGGCGCGGTACGCTATCAGCTTCTCGACACCGGCAGTCGGGCGGACTGACCCCTCCTCACCTCACCAATTGAGCCCGCCGCCAGGTTGTTGTACCATCGCGGCCTCCCGAAGGAGGGAACCCATGAGAACCATTATCTATCCCGGCACCTTTGACCCCATCACCCACGGTCATTCAGACCTGGTTGAAAGGGCGTGCCAACTGTTTGACAAAGTCATCGTCTCGATTGCCAAGAGCGAGAAGAAAAAGCCCCTGTTCAGTCTCGATGAGCGAATCGCCCTCGCCAAAACTGCACTGGCCCATATCGACAATGTGGAAGTGGTGGGTTTCGACTACCTTATGGTGCACTACGCCCAGGACCAGAAGGCAGATGCGGTACTGCGGGGCCTGCGCGCGGTATCCGACTTCGAGTACGAATTCCAGCTGGCCAACATGAACAGGGCCCTGTCTCCGGAAACGGAAACCATCTTTATGACGCCGTCGGAGCAGCACTCCTATATCTCGTCATCCCTGGTGCGGGAGATCGCCTCCCTCAATGGCGACATCACCGCCTTTGTTCACCCCGCCGTGGCCTCTGCCCTGCGGGACAAGTTCAAGCAATAGCCTCCTTCGCCTGGCGAAGAACCTGCCGTTGCGGTGGGGGTGAGCCGACCGTCAGCGCTGGCAGCGCGGACAGTACACCGTGGTCCGCTGCGCCAGGCGCACCTCCCGCAATGGGCTGCCACAGCGGCAGCAGGGCAGGGCACCGCGGCCATACACCTGCAGGGACTGCTTGAAATACCCGGGCCGGCCGTCGCCGCCGACAAAGTCCCTGAGAGTTGTCCCCCCCTGGGCGATGGCCCTGGCGAGCACCGTCCTGACGGTGTCCGCCAAGAGGTCATAGCGGGCCAGCGAGATCCTCCCGGCGTCCCGCAGGGGATGGATGCCGGACAGAAACAGGGCTTCGTTGGCGTAGATATTACCCACCCCCACCACCACCTGGCTGTCCATGATAAAGCCCTTTACCGGGACTTTGCGTGATCCGGCGCGGCGGTGGAGATAGCCCCCGGAAAAGTCCCGCCCCAACGGCTCCGGCCCCAGGTTGCGCAAAAGGGGGTGGGCCCAGGGATCGCCCTCCAGCCAGTCCACCACGCCGAAGCGCCTGGGGTCGGTATAGCGCAGACTTTGCCCGGAGTTCAGCACAATATCCAGGTGGTCGTGCTTGCCCGCCGGGGCGGCCGCCGGCACCATCCGCAGACTCCCCGACATCCCCAGGTGAATCAGGATGTGGCCGCCCCCCACGGCCACCAGCAGATATTTGCCCCGCCGGGCCACATCGCGAATGCTTTCGCCCTGGATGTTGTCCGCCAGATACTCGGGAACCAGGTAGCGCAACCGGGGCTGACGAACCACCACAGACTCGACCTGACGCCCGAGAATATGGGGGCTGATCCCCCTGAGGGTGGTTTCAACTTCGGGCAGCTCTGGCAAGGGTGTGCTCCGTCGGCGCGGTGGCGGCTGGTGCCGCGGTGACCACCTGTCCGGGTCTTCGGGCTTCTCAACAGCAGGATTTATCGGCATACTAATGGCGAGAGTTTGAGATGGCAAATAAAGCCGAAATTGTCGTCCAAGCTATAAAATGTATGGGCAAACACCTGTTTGGCAGGTATTATTGCTCACCTTTCAGTCAGCAACGGGGTAGTAATTTATGGCCTTAGGTAAGCGCAGGGCCGAGGAAGAATCAGAAATCGACCTGACGCCCATGCTGGACGTTGTCTTTATTATGCTGATCTTCTTCATCGTGACAGCGTCCTTTGTCAAAGAAAGCGGCATCGATGTCAACAGACCGCCAACAACGGACCAACCGCCGCCGGACGTAAAAGACAAGAATATCGTTTTCGACGTCACCGAAGCCGGTGACATTCTGCTCGAGGGCAGGCGCATCGACGTTCGCTCGGTACGCGCCAATGTCGAGCGCATCCACGCCGAGAACCCCCAGGCGAAGGTCATTATCAGCGCGGCACCCACGGCCAAAACCGAGATTTTTGTCCAGATCTCCGATCAGGCCCGCGAAGCTGGCGTCTACGACATCTCCCTCTCCACAGATAAAAAGTAACGCCAAAAAGACACTAAAAAACCCGGCTTGGCCGGGTTTTTTTATGGCTCAATCAAGCTGGCGCCCGGGACTTCCCCCTTGCGCCATTTCAAGCGTTACTTGATTTTTGCTTCCTTGTAGGCGACGTGCTGCCGCACTACCGGGTCGTACTTCTTCAGCTCGAGCTTTTCGGGCATGGTGCGCTTGTTCTTGGTGGTGGTGTAGTAGTGGCCGGTACCGGCACTGGACACCAACTTGATTTTGTCTCTATTTGACTTGGCCATTCCCAACTCTCCTTACAGGTTTTGACCACGGACGCGAAGGTCGGCGAGGACCTTTTCGATACCGTGCTTGTCGATGATGCGCAGACCCTTGGTGGAAACCCGCAGTTTCACGAAGCGCTTCTCCGCCTCGACCCAAAAGCGGTGAGTGTGCAGGTTCGGCTCAAAACGACGGCGCGTCTTGTTCTGGGCGTGAGAAACATTGTTTCCGGTCATCGGCTTCTTGCCGGTAACCTGGCATACTCTGGACATTGATGTAGCCTCTAAAAATCCTGGTTGGTCAGCTTTCGCTGTCAGTTTACCCCCGCGTCGAAAATGCAGGGACGACAAAACTTGCGGGGCACCCGCAGGAAGGCGCGTTTTATACCAAAGCGGGGAGACAAAATCAAATGCAATTTTGTCCTACCCCCGGACCAGCCCCGGCAAAAGCTGCCGCTCCGCCCCTGACCCAGCGCCCTACAACAGCCCCCGCTCCGCCATGGATACCGCAGACCCGGCACCGACCACCACATGGTCCAGCACCCGCACGTCGATCAATTGCAGGGCCTCCCGCAGGCGCCTGGTGATGGCTTCGTCGTCCCGGCTCGGCTCCGCCACCCCCGAGGGGTGGTTGTGGGCAAAGATCAACGCCGAGGCATTGTGGTGCAGGGCGCGACGCACCACTTCCCGGGGGTAGACACTGGCGCCGTCAACGGTGCCAAAGAACAGTTCTTCCGCGGCGATCAGCCGGTGCCTGGTATCCAGAAACAGGGCGACGAACACCTCCTGGTGGCGGCCCGCCAGCTGGGCCTGCAGATACTGAACAACCGCTCCGGGACTGGTGAACACATGCTCCCGGGCCAGGCTCTCGCCGAGCTGGCGCCGGGCCAGCTCCAGCACCGCCTGCAACTGTGCATACTTGGCCTTCCCCAGGCCCTTTGCCGCACAGAAACTGGCGAGGTCAGCGGACAGCAGGCCGCCGAGACCGGCGAACCTGGCCAGCAGCTCCCGGGCCAGGTCCACAGCGGACATGCCCTTGACCCCGGTGCGCAGGAATATCGCCAGCAACTCCGCATCGGACAGGGCGGCCGCCCCCTTGTGTAGCAACTTCTCCCTCGGCCGATCGTCCTGCGGCCAGTCTCTTATCCCCATGACATCCTCCCTGGCGTCGTAAAAATTTTGCCCAGATGGTATCTTAACCCACTGACACACCAGAGCAAGATACTGGACCCCCCATGAACTCCCTGGCCAACAAACACATTCTCCTCGGCGTTGGCGGCGGTATCGCCGCCTATAAAAGTGCCGACCTGGTGCGCCGTCTTCAGGACGCCGGCGCCGAAGTGCGGGTGGCCATGACCCGGGCGGCGACGGAATTCATCACCCCCCTGACCATGCAGGCCCTGTCCGGCCACCAGGTCCATTTGCACCTGCTGGACCCGCAAAGCGAGGCCGGGATGGGCCATATCGAGCTGGCGCGCTGGGCCGACGCGGTGGTAATTGCCCCGACCACCGCCGACTTGATGGCCCAGCTGGCCAGTGGCGAAGCCGGGGACCTGCTCACCGCCATCTGCCTGGCCACCCCAGCGCCCCTGGTGATTGCCCCGGCCATGAACCAGGGCATGTGGAGCAAGGCCAGCACCCAACACAACCTGGAAGTGCTGATGACCCGGGGCGTCACCGTTCTCGGCCCCGCCCAGGGCATCCAGGCCTGCGGCGACGTGGGTCCGGGGCGAATGCTCGAACCCCTGGAGATCGTCGCCGGCCTCGAGCCCCTGTTCGCCACCGGATTGCTGGCGGGCAAAAAGGTGGTGATTACCGCCGGCCCCACCCGCGAGGCCCTGGACCCGGTGCGCTACATCTCCAACCACAGCTCTGGCAAAATGGGCTATGCCCTGGCGGAGGCCGCCGCCGAGGCGGGGGCGCACACCGTCCTGGTATCCGGACCCACCAACCTGCCCTGCCCCCCGCGGGTAGAGCTGCGCCCGGTGGTCTCGGCACGGGAGATGCTGGCGGCGTGCCTCGAGGAAGCGGACAACTGCGACCTCTTTATAGCCGCCGCCGCCGTGGCCGACTACCGACCGATCAACACCGCCCCCCAGAAGATCAAGAAAAGCGCCGACACCATGGTCATCGAGCTGGAAAAAAACCCCGATATCGTCGCCGCCATCGCCGCCCTGGATAAGCGCCCGGTCACCGTCGGCTTTGCCGCCGAGACCCACGACCTACTGCACTACGCCCGCGGCAAGTTGAGCAACAAAAATCTCGACGCCATCATAGCCAACGATGTGTCGCGGCAGGACATCGGCTTCAACAGCGACGACAACCAGGTCTTTTTCATCACCGCGGACAACTGTGAAGAACTGCCCCTGTTGAGCAAATCCCAGCTGGCGCGAACCCTGGTGGAAAAACTTGCTACACTGCTCGAACGAACATAAAGGCCTCCGCCGCCGGAGTCCTCGGCCTGACCACCACATAACCGGGATAGGGAGTGTCCCCCTCGCGGGCCACCTGATCAAAAATGGCACAGTACCAGACATCTGCCTCATATAGTCGCGGCGCCAAGCCTTATTTGCCAAGGTGGTGTGTCGGCTTGCTGGTATTGATATGGCTGGTGGTAGTGAGCAGCTACCCCTGGCTCCACAGCCGGCTGGTGGACCTCCCCCAACAACAGGCCACCACCGAAATCCTGCAACGGGAGGCCAACCGCCTCAGCGATCGGCTGACCAGCCACATGGATGCCCTGCAGCGCCAGGTGGAGCAGGTGGCGGCAGCTCCCGACACCCTGACAACCCTGTTCATCCCCAGGGCCGCCCCCAGCACCTGGGCCCAGAGCGCCAGGGTGCTGGCCAGCATGGATGCCCACGACGCCTGGTACTTCGAGGCCAAGAAGGTGATGCGGGACGCCGATCGGCTGCATCTGATCAACCCGGCCACCAGGGACTTTCCCCTGGAGCAGAACTTTGTCGCCCAACTTCTCTACGAGGCCGCCCTGCAGGGGGAGTCGCCACCGCCCAGGGCGGCGAAAACCGACAGCTGGGCCATCTATATCGCCCGCCCCATCCGTGAGGGGAACACAGTCCAAGGGGTACTGCTGGCGCGCCTGTTGCCGGACGCCCTGACCCCGGCACTGACCGCCAACACCGAGCTCAAGGGCCGCCTCGAGCTGGTGCAGACGGTGCGCAACTTTCAGCCCGCCACCATTCTGTCCCTGGGGGACAGCGGTCACCAGACCGCCGCCACAACTGCGACCACCGGGATTCCCGACTGGCAACTGAGGTTCACCGGCAGCCCCCAGCTGCTGGCGGAGGCCGAGCCCTCGCCACTGCCTTTCAACCTGGCGCTGGGCCTGATACTTGTCGCGGCCCTGGCCCTGAGTGTGTTGCTGATCCGCCGCAACCTCAGCTTTCTGGTGCCAACGGCACAGGCCCGCAGCAGACTGGACCCCCTGGACGACCTGTTCACCGAAAAGCACCTGCGGGAGGCCACCAGCCTGCTCGAGCCACTGGGTCCATCTCGGGCACTGAAGGCCAAGGGCGGCAGGGAAGCCCGGGATGCGAACATCCTGGCCACACTGCCGGCCCATGTGTTCAGGGATTACGATATTCGCGGCGAGGCCAATTCGGAGCTGACAGAGGAGTTCGCCTCCCTGCTGGGCAAGGTCCTCGGCACCATGATCCTCAACAAGGGCCAGTTTCAGCTGGCGCTGTGCGCGGACGGTAGAAAATCGAGCCCCATGCTCAAGGCTGCCCTGGGGGCGGGCATCCTCAGCACGGGTTGCGACATTGTCGATATCGGTGAAGCCCCCACCCCGGTGCTGAATTTCACTCTGGCCACCCAGGACAACTGTCACTCCGGAGTGATGATCACCGCCAGCCACAACCCAGCCCGGGACAACGGTTTCAAGATCATCATCGACAATCAGGTGCTCGAAAGCGACACCATTCTCGCCCTGCGGGACAGGATGGCCGCGGGTGACTTCGCCCGCGGCGATGGGGAAAGCCAATCCCTGGACCTCAATCAGGCCTATGTCGACGCCATCGTCCGCGACGTCATGCCGCTGCACGGACTGAGCATTGCCGTGGACTGCGGCAACGGCATCGCCGGGGCCATTGCCCCGACCCTGTTCCGCAACCTGGGGTGCCAGGTCAACGAGCTGTTCACCGATGTGGACGGCGACTTCCCCAACCATTCGCCGGATCCTACGGTTGCCGCCAACCTCAAGGCCCTGATCAGCACGGTGCGCACCGGCGGCCACGACCTGGGGCTGGCCTTTGACGGGGACGGCGACCGGGTGGTGGCGGTGACCGGTGCCGGCCATATCGTCTGGCCCGATGAGCTGCTGATGATATTTGCCCGCGATATCGTCACCCGCACTCCGGGTGCCGATGTGGTCTTTGACGTCAAGAGCACCCGCCGCCTGGCGGCGCTGGTGTCCAGCTACGGCGGTCGCCCGGTGATGTCGAAGACCGGCCACGCCCATATGCGGCGCAAGATGAAGGAGACCAGCGCCCCCGTGGGCGGGGAATTCAGCGGCCATATTTTTTTCAACGACCGCTGGCACGGCTTCGACGACGGCCTCTACGCCGCCGCCCGACTGCTGGAGATCATCACCCTCAGAGAGCAAACCCTGGACGAGATTGTCGCCAGCTTCCCCCCGTCCTACGCCACCTCGGAAATCAAGATCCCGATCGCGGAGGAGCGGAAAAATGATTTTGTCGCCAAATTCATTGCGCGCAGCAATTTTGGCGACGCTCACCTGGTGACCCTCGACGGGCTGAGGGTCGAATACCCGGACGGCTGGGGGCTGATCCGCGCATCGAACACCAGCGCCGCCCTGACGCTGCGCTTTGAAGCGGATACCGCCCAGGCCCTGGAAAAAATCATCACTGCCTTCAAGACCCATCTTCACACCCTGGATGCCCGCCTCGAGCTGGACTTTTAGCGATTCCCCCGAGAGCTGCTAGAATTGCCCCCACTCAACAACCAACGCCTCACCCAGACACAGGAGCTACACCGCCGATGTCCCTGTCCCGCGCCGACGCCATCAATACCGCCCGGGTGCTCACCGAAGCCCTGCCCTATATCCAGCAATTCACCGGCAAGACCATCGTTGTCAAATTTGGCGGCAACGCCATGGAAGGGGACGGGCTGAAACGCAGCTTTGCCCGGGATATCGTGCTGATGAAACTGGTGGGCATGAACCCGGTGGTGGTCCACGGCGGCGGCCCCCAGATCGACGAACTGCTTGCCGCCCTCAAAATCGAGTCGTCCTTTGTCGAGGGCATGCGGGTGACCAACAGAAAAACCATGGATGTCGTGGAGATGGTGCTGGGGGGCGCGGTCAACAAGGAAATCGTCAATCTGATCAACCACGCGGGCGGCAAAGCCATTGGCATCACCGGTAAGGACGGTCAGTTGCTGATGGCCAAAAAACTCGAAATCACCCGCCTCACCCCGGAGTTCAACGAACCGGAAATTATCGATCTGGGCCATGTGGGCGAAGTGGAGCACGTCAATGTGGGCGTCATCAACATGCTGACCGGCGGCGACTTTATTCCCGTGATAGCCCCTGTCGGCGCCGACAGGGCCGGCAACGCCTACAATATCAATGCCGATCTGGTGGCGGGCAAGATCGCCGAGTTCCTCAAGGCCGAGAAGCTGATGCTGTTGACCAATGTGTCCGGGCTCCAGGACAAGGAGGGCAACATCCTCACCGGCCTGTCCACCGCCGAGGTGGACCGCCTGATCGCCGACGGCACCATCTACGGCGGCATGCTGCCCAAGATTCGCTGCGCCCTGGATGCGGTCAAGAGCGGCGTCCACAGCGCCCATATTGTGGACGGCCGGGTGGACCACGCGGTGCTGCTGGAAATCTTCACCGACCAGGGGGTGGGCACCCTGATCACCAACCAGACCGCCTGACGATGTCCGGCCCCGGGACCCAGCCATCCCGCCGGGAAGACATTCTTCAGGCCCTGGCCGCGATGCTTGAGGCGTCCACCAGCGAGCGCATCACCAC
The DNA here is from genome assembly GCA_964637045.1 of uncultured Porticoccaceae bacterium. GTDB lineage: Bacteria > Pseudomonadota > Gammaproteobacteria > Pseudomonadales > Porticoccaceae > CAYXXZ01. The sequence continues at coordinate 15,555 of CAZWUP010000008.1, forward strand.
CGCTGCCCTGGCCCGCCGGGTGGGCTTTTCCGAGGCGGCCCTCTACCGCCACTTCCCCAGCAAGGCGAAGATGTACGAGGCCCTGCTGGGCTTTGCCGAAGACACTGTTTTTTCCCGCGTCAACACCATTGCCCGGGAGGCCGAGGCCACCGTCGGCGCCTGCGGTGACACTCTGCTGGTGGTGCTGACCTTCGCCGAGCGCAACCCGGGCATAACCCGCATGCTGTGCGGCGATGCCCTCCACGGGGAACACGACCGCCTGGCCCACCGGGCGGCGGCGGTGTTTTCCCGCCTGGAGAGCGAACTCAAACAGCAGCTGCGGATTGGTGAAGTGCGGGACAAGACCACCACCCGGATCCCCCCGGGGCTGGCGGCATCACTGATGGTGAACGTCGTGGAGGGGCGCCTGCGTCACTATGTGCGCAGCCGCTTCGAGCGCCTGCCCACAGAGAACTGGGCCAGCCACTGGCAGATCATTGCCGAGGGACTGTTTTGCCTTCCTCCACCTGGCGAGGTGCCGAACCTGGACGCAGCGCCTGGAAGCGCTTGGCATAGCGATCAAAACGGGCACTGACCACCTCCAGCTGCTTTTTGCGTTCGGCCAATTGCACTTTCGCGTTGGCCTCCTGCTGCTCCAGCTCATCCAGCACCCTGGCCAGGGACTCCGGCGCCTGCTGGCCACTGGCTTGGTAGTTTGCCGCCTGACGGCGCAACTCCTCCCGGCGACGGGTGTAGTCCGCCAGGTTGGCAGTTAGAATGCTGATTTCCCGGCTCACCGTCGCCAATCTGCGGGTCCTGGCCCTTTCGATATCCTCGAGGGAGCTGTAACTGCGGACAATGAAGGCGTCTTCCTTCTTTTGCAGTTCCCGATTCTGAATCTGCTCCTCGCTGAGGGCCGGCTGCTCTGACTGGGGCGGCACCCGCTTGATCAGACGGCCGGCCGGAGACACCACCTCATACCCCCCTTTGACATACTCCGGGGGAATGGCGAAATCGATCACCAGCACGCCCTCCTGGTTGCGATAGCGGTACAGACCGCCAGCCGTGCCATCCTCCTCTGCCAGCGCGGGAAGCGCCGCCAGGGACAGCCACGCACAACTCAACAGGGCGTATTTGATTCCTGATAAAAGCAACGAAACTCTCCCGCCTTACCCCACTATCCATCACGGGTGCCGTAGCTCTCGCGATAAGCCTTGATGGCGTCTACCGTCTGTTGATGCTCCGCCATGCCTTCAAGGTAGCCGATAACATGGTCGATGGCGATGATACTGGTCACCGGAATCCCGTACTCCGTCTCTACCTCCTGTATCGCCGATAGCGCATTTTTGCCCCGCTCCCGGCGATCGAGGCCGACAACCACCCCGGCCGGGGTAGCGCCGGCGGCGGCGATAAGGCTCATCACTTCGCGGATCGCGGTACCTGCGGTGATCACATCGTCGATCACCAGCACCCGGCCCCGCAGAGGGGCGCCAACCAGGCTGCCACCCTCCCCGTGACCCTTGGCCTCCTTGCGGTTGAAGCAATAGGGCACATCCAGGCCGTGGTGATCGGCGAGGGCGACCGCGGTGGCTGCGGCCAGCGGGATGCCCTTGTAGGCGGGTCCGAACAACAGGTCGAAGGCGATACCCGAGCGCACAATGGCATCGGCGTAGCAGCGCCCCAGTCCGGCCAGTGCGCTGCCGGTGCAGAACAGGCCGGCATTGAAGAAATAGGGGCTGACACGGCCCGATTTGAGGGTAAACCGGCCAAATTTGAGGGCCTCCGCCGCCAGGGCCAATTCGACAAAATTTCGCTGATACGCTTCCATTAGCACTCCAAAACCACCAATTTCATCTGTTTGAGTTCTTAAATCGCCGACGGTCGGGTATCATACACCTTCAGAATTTAAGGTCCCAACATGAGAATCATCAGTCTTTCCGTGGATGGAATATTCCAGGCGTCGCACCGCGGCCTGTTCGACTGGCTCTCGAGCCAGGATGCCGACGTCATCTGTCTGCAGGATCTGCGCGCCCAGGAGCCTGAAATTGCCGACCGGGATGAGTTTATCCTGCCGGATTACTTCTCCTATTTTTTCGATTCGCCAAAGCCCCACACCAACGGGGTGGCCATCTACACCCGGCGCGCCCCCAAGGCCATCGTCTTCGGCTTTGGGCTGCCCAGCTGCGAAGACATGGACGGCCGCTACCTGCAGGCGGACTTCGACAACATCAGCATCGGCTCCCTGTTGGCGCCACCGGGCACAGTCGGCGAACACAGTCAGACGGTGAAAGACACCTTTTTCAAGGAGCTCCAGGCCCACCTGGACAAAATTACCCGCAAAAAGCGCAAGTACATCATCTGTGGCAACTGGCAGATTGCCCACCAGGACATCGACATGGAAAACCCCCGCGCCCACCAGGAGGAGTCAGGATTTCTGACCCACGAGCGCCAGTGGCTGGACCAGATATTCGACGAGGTGGGCTACGCCGACGCCTTTCGCCGGGGCAACACCGACAGCGATGAGTTCAGCTGGTGGCCGTCAGGGGTGATGGGCAAGGGGGATGGCTGGCGCACCGACCTGCAGGTGGTATCCCGCGACCTGGCCCGCACCGTGGAATACGCGGTGATGTACAAGGCCAACGCCTTTTCCAGCCACGCGCCGGTGATTGTCGACTACGATATTGAAGAGTTTTGACACCCTCTCCCGGCGGGGATGAAGGGCGGCGTTGAACACGAAACGGGAGGTGCAACCTCCCGCTTCCCATGGGACATCTCCCAAGCCACCTCAGCCCCTCTGGGCCAAGACCATTTTCTGAACCTTTACCAAGTCTGCGATACCCTGCTTGGCCAACGCCATCATGGCGGCAAACTCCGCTTCGGAAAAGGGCGCGCCTTCAGCGGTACCCTGAATCTCGATAAAGCCACCCGCCTCGTTCATCACCACATTCATATCGGTCTCGGCATTGGAATCCTCGGCATAGTCCAGGTCCAACACCGGCACTCCGTTGAAAATGCCCACTGACACCGACGCCACCAGGTGCTGAAGGGGATTCTCCTTCAGCTTGCGGCGGACCACCACATGGTCCAGGGCATCGCACATGGCAACACAGGCGCCGGTGATGGCGGCGGTGCGGGTGCCGCCATCCGCCTGGATCACATCGCAGTCCACGGTGACCGATACCTCACCGAGCTTTTTCAAATCCACGGCGGAGCGCAGGGAGCGGCCGATAAGGCGCTGAATCTCCAGGGTTCTGCCGCCCTGCTTGCCCCGGGATGCCTCCCTGTCCATGCGGCTGTTGGTGGAGCGGGGGAGCATGCCGTACTCGGCAGTAATCCAGCCCTGGCCTTTACCCTTGAGGAAGCGGGGCACCGAATCCTCGACACTGGCGGTACAGATCACCTTGGTGTCGCCAAATTCCACCAACACCGAGCCCTCGGCGTGTTTGGTGTAATTGCGGACAATTCGGACGGGGCGGAGTTGTTCAGGGCGGCGGCCGCTGGGACGGGTCATGGCAAAATCCTTGGTGGCAACATCGGAGAAGAGCGGCATTGTACCTAAATTAACCTCTCCCCGCGGCACCGGCGCGCCACAGTGCCCGGTACCGGCGCCTCTGGTACCATGGGAGGCCCGATGCCCACCCGGATACCACACCATGCCACAGAGTATGACCGCCTTTGCCCGCGTTAGCCGCCAGGAAGACTGGGGCTCCATCACCTGGGAAATCCGCTCCGTCAATCACCGCTACCTGGAACCCAGCTATCGCATGCCGGATACCCTGCGGGAATTGGAAATGAGCCTGCGGGAAACCCTGCGCAAGGCCGTCAGTCGCGGCAAGGTGGACTGCAGCCTGCAACTGGCCCTCAACAGAGAGCAGGAAGGCATCACCGTCAACGAAGCCAAGGCGCGCCAGTACATCGAAGCCACCGCAGCCATCGCCACCATGATGGGGACCGCCACCCCGGCATCCCCGGTGGATATTCTCCAGTGGCCAGGGGTTCTCGAGGAACGCCAGGTGGATGCCGAGGAGCTCAAGGCGGCGACCAGCGCACTGTTCGCCGAGGCGGTGAGCCAGCTGGTGGAGGGGCGGGCCGTGGAAGGGGCCAAGCTGGCCGACTTTATTCTCCAGCGAGTTGCCGGCATTCGCATCGAGATGGCCAAGGTACGGGAATTGTTGCCCCGTATTCTGGCCGCGCAGAAACAAAAACTCAGTGAGCGGGTCGCCGATCTCCAACTCACGGTGGACAGCGACCGCCTCGAACAGGAGATCGTCATTCTCGCCCAAAAAGCCGATGTCGATGAGGAACTGGACCGCCTCGAGGCCCACCTCGGTGAAATCGAGGCGGTATTCAAACGCCGGGAACCCATCGGCCGACGCCTCGACTTTCTGATGCAGGAACTCAACCGGGAAGCCAACACCCTGTCCTCCAAATCCATCGACAGCGCCACCACCCAGATTGCGGTGGAGCTGAAAGTGCTGATCGAGCAGATGCGGGAGCAGATCCAGAATATTGAATAAATTCCCATAGGCACCCATAAAGCACCTATGACCGATACGACTATTTGAACGAGCGCAGAGAAGCTCTGGAAAAGTAGCAGCGGCGCTGCGCCCTATACTCTGAGTTCACAGAACCAGCCCCGTGATGCCTCGGTGCCAGTCAGCTATACTTCGACAGTTATCCAGCGGCGAACCCCAGGCCATGAAATTACCAAGCTTAGAAGCCAAGCAAACCTATTGCGCGAAGACTCGCCACTCCAACTACCTCGCCAGCCTCCGCCTGGAAGGTTTCGACACCTCACGGCAAGACGCCAGCCGCAAGCTCCCCACCCAGGAATCAGCGATCAACACTCACAAGCAGGGGAAAGCCTGACCCGGGGCAAATATGGCGCGGGGCTGTATCCATAATGGCTCGATAAGCCCAATATGGCGGTCAACTGTTTGACAATCTCAGTCCTCGTTCCTGTCCCGGCTCGGTTCAGGTTCAGCTGCCGCCATTTGACGGCAGGCAGTTCTGCGGCGTCTGTCTGCGTATTCCAGACAAAGCCTGCCACCGATTCCAGACCAAGCCTGCCACCCATTCCACGGGAATGCTGCCACTGATTCCACGGCAAACCTGCCACCCCGGCAGCTTGTGCAGCCAGCCAGGCAACTTGCTGTCGGCATACAGGCAGATCACCCGTGGGTCTTTCGAAAGGTGGTGGGCATACCCTTGCAGCTCCAGCGCCGTGCGGCCCCCTATCGACACGGGCCGATGCAGCAATGCCTGGAGCGATATGACAACCTGCTCCCACCCCAGCTCCCCTCTCTGCCGCCGGTACACACCCCGAGCTGGCTGTTCAAGCCACCCATGATCAACATACTGCTTACGCAGGGAGCGCGAGCACCCGTGATCCTCCATCCAGGCGGCATCCACCAGCAACCTTTCGGGAAGAAGTCGCTCCAGCTGGTTTATCTTTCGCTCGATTTGCTTAGCCATGCTATACAAAAACGCAAATTTTTAAACCACATCCCCAATATCCCCCATGGCAAGGACGACAATCGCCACCAACGATTTGGGGGTGGTGCCATCCACCGGCATGGACCATAGCCGGACCAGGCACTGGCAAGGGCGCCTGCACCCAAGCAATCCTTAAGGCACGGCACAGCGGACACACCGCCAAATTATCCGCCTCAATAGTTGCTTGGTTTAAGTCACCTTAAGCAAGGTTCTGTGTCTGACAAACACGTTACTTAACGATCAAAATTTCGTTTTACAAGATTGGCCGCACACCATATGATAGTAATTGATTACTTACTTTTGAGTACAACGAGAGATGCAAGCTAAGCACCTGCCCGCCGAAGAACGCCGTGTCCACACTATTGAAACAGTGATCGAGCTGGCGGCAACCTGCAACCCAGGGGACATCACCACCACCGCAATCGCCAAGCGGATGAACCTTACCCAGGGTGCACTATTTCGCCACTTCCCCAGCAAGGACGCCATTTGGGAAGCGGTTATGACTTGGGTGGCAGATAGGCTTCTGGATCGGTTGGCCAGGGCGGCTATCGGGTCGAGCAGCGCCCTCGCCTCGCTGGAAGCCATGTTCATGGCCCATGTGGCTTTCGTCATGGAGCGCCCGGGAGTACCCCGCATGATCTTCGGAGAGCTCCAGCGCAGCGAACAAACCGGCGCCAAGCACATGGTGCAGAAGCTGCTTCAGACCTATGGCGAACGGCTGGTGGTATTGATAGACAGCGGCAAGGCCAGCGGCGAAATCTCCGCCGAGGTTGATACTGCCGCCGCAGCGACCCTGTTCATCGGCACTATTCAAGGACTAGTCATGCAATCCTTACTCGCCGGTGATGTTGCTCGCCTGGGCAGGGATGCTCCCGGGGCATTCGCCCTGTACCGCCGCGCCGTTGGGGTGACACCGTGAGCGCACCATCCCTGCGTCACCGCGCTCTTGCATTGACTGCAGCTCTGGTGCCCGTGCTCGCCCTGTTTGCCTATGTGGCGGTCAACTCGGGGCCGATGGCACCCATTGCCGTGACCATCGCTCAGGCCGAAAGCCGCATCATTGCCCCCAGCCTGTTTGGCATTGCCACCGTCGAAGCGCGACACCGCTACCGTATCGGCCCCACCGCCCCAGGGCGCTTGGACTCATTGTTAGTGGATGTGGGGGATAAAGTGACTGCCGGGCAGCTCCTGGGCACCATGGCTCCAGTAGATCTTGGGAATCGGGCTTTGGCGCTGGATGCTGCAACCCAACGGGGGGAAGCCGTGGTACGGGAGGCGGAGGCTCGTCACCACCAAGCGGGTGATCGCGCTCGACGCTACAGCCGTCTTTTCGAATTGGGCTCAATCAGCGAGGAACAGGCCAACGCAGCTCGGGATGACTTCCGTGCCGCCACTGCCGCCCTGGCTGCTGCCCGAGCTGGCCTGGCCAGCAACAAGGCCGACCGTGAAGCACTGGCGGCTCAGCAAAACCACCTCAATCTGATCACCCCGGCGGCCGGCTTGGTAGTCTCCCGCAATGCCGATCCCGGCACCACGTTAGTGGCGGGGGAAGCCGTGGTCGAGGTGGTGGACACGGGCAGCCTATGGCTCAACGCTCGCTTCGACCAGCGTGGTAGCGCCTCTCTGGCATCCGCGCAGGAGGTGACTATCGAATTGCGTTCCCGGGGTAAGCGGCCATTGCCGGGCAAGGTGTTATGGGTAGAGCCGGTGGCCGATACGGTGACCGAAGAGATTCAGGCCAAGATTCTTTTTGACCCTCTGCCCGACCCGCTGCCGGCCATCGGCGAACTGGCGGAGGTCTCTGTGTCGCTCCCTGCCGGGAAGGCCGTCGTCGCCATTCCCAACAGCGCCATCCGCCGCCAAGACGGCGTGGCGGGCGTCTGGAAGATGAGTGGTAGTCATCATGAATTTGTGCCCATCACCCTGGGGATGGCGGATCTGGACGGCTGGGTGGAAGTGCTGGAAGGTGTTGTCGAGGGCGACAAGGTGGTTCACTACAGCGAGGGCCAGATCACTGCCGGACGTCGTCTAAAGGTAGTGGACAGCCTGGTGGACGCACGGCCGTGATCAGCTTGGCGGGTCGGGATATCCTCCACAGCTGGGGAAAATTTGTCTTCACTGGTGTGGGCCTGGGGCTATTGATCGGTGTGACTTTAACCATGGCTGGAGTCTACCGAGGAATGGTCGCCGACGCTCGCGCGCTACTCGACAACAGTGGGGCCGACCTGTGGGTGGTGCAGCAGGACACTTTGGGTCCTTATGCGGAGTCGTCCAGCATCCACGATGACAGCTACCGCTCTCTGCTCACCTTGCCCGGAGTGGCCGGTGCCGCCAATGTCACCTACCTGACCATGCAGGTAGGGCGGGGCGAGAGTGATGTGAGGGTCATGGTGGTGGGGCTGGCCAACGGTGACCCCAGCACACCGGGTTGGCCACCCTACCTCATCGCCGGGCGGCACATTACGCGCGGGCATTACGAGGCCGTGGCCGATGTCTCCAGCGGCTTTGCCCTGGGGGAGCGCATCACGATACGCCGCCACCAGTACACCGTGGTGGGGTTGACCCGGCGCATGGTGTCTTCGTCAGGAGACCCGATGGTCTTTATCCCCCTCAAGGATGCCCAGCAGGCTCAATTTCTCAAGGACAACGACGCCATCTGGCAGAACCGCCGCCGCACCCTGGCCAATCCAGCGCTCAACCCATCTGGTGCCCCCAGGTTGGCAGAAGCAGTTCTCGCATCCCAAACCACCAACATGTCCGTCAACGCCGTTCTCGTGACCCTGGCTCGCGGCCACGACCCCAGCACCGTGGCTGATGATATCCGCCGCTGGAAGCGCCTCACTGCCTACACCAGGGAGCAGATGGAGGGCATTCTCATCGGCAAGCTGATCGCCTCTTCTGCGCGCCAGATCGCCATGTTCCTGGTCATTCTGGCGGCAGTGAGTGCGGCGATCGTCGCCTTTATCATCTACACCCTGACCTTGGACAAAATACGTGAAATCGCGGTGCTCAAACTGATCGGCACCCGCAACCGCACCATCGCTACGATGATCCTGCAGCAGGCCCTGGCCCTCGGATTGACCGGCTTCGTAGTGGGGAAAATCACCGCCACCTTTGCAGCCCCCTTGTTTCCCAAATACGTGTTGCTGATACCGATGGATACCTTGCGAGCCGTGGTGGCAGTGGCAGCCATCTGTGTCCTCGCCAGTGTCAGCGCCATTCGAATGGCCTTGAAGGTGGATCCCGCCGAGGCCATCGGGGGCTGATATGACCGGGACGGGTATTCGCATTGAAGGGCTGCGCAAGCGCTACGGCAAGGGCGACACCGCCGTGGATGCGTTGAAGCAGGTGGACATGGCAGTCGCCCCCGGGGAGGTGGTGGGACTGATTGGTCCTTCCGGTTCGGGCAAAAGCACATTGCTAAAATGCCTGGGGGCAGTAATCGAGCCCAGCGGTGGGCGCATGGTGCTCGGGGATCAGGTGATCTATGACAATGGCTGGCGGATCAGAGACCTGCGTGATCTGCGTAGGGACAAGATCGGCTTTGTGTTCCAGGCGCCGTATCTCATCCCCTTCCTCGATGTACTCGACAATGTAGCGCTACTGCCCATGCTTGCCGGAGTCAAGAATCGCGAGGCTCGAACCCGTGCCCGGGCGCTACTCGACGCTTTGGATGTGGGCCATCGCGTCGCTGCCATGCCCAGTCAACTATCAGGAGGCGAACAACAGCGAGTGGCCATTGCACGGGGACTGATCAACTGTCCCCCGGTGATCCTAGCGGATGAACCCACCGCGCCTCTCGACAGCGAGCGCGCCATGGCGGTGATCCGTATTCTGAACGACATGGCCAAGAGCCAGAACACCGCCATTATCGTGGTCACCCACGACGAGAAAATCATCCCCACCTTCAAGCGCCTCTATCACATCCGGGATGGGGTCACCCATGAAGAATTGGGAGCCGGGCGTTTTCCATAGGGTGCCAGGATAGCAAAAGCGATTTCCCGGTTTAAGACACGTTATAACAATGGCCAGCTACATCTGACCATTCGCAAAAAAGCATCGTATATATATCATTTAGATCATATTAAAACATATATGTTGCTTTTATGTAAAAAGCAACTATTCTGTAGCATAGACATCACGCTACGTTTTCCCAATCCATAACCGATAGCCATGAAGATCATATACGACCAGCTGAAAGCCCGCCGCAAAGCTCTAGGCTACAAACAAGAAGACATGATGCTTAAGGCCGGCATGGCACGCCAGCAATACCAGCGCCTGGAGGCGGGGGGCAACCCACGGCTGGACACCCTGGAGCTGGTGGCGAAGGGACTGAAAATGGAGGTCGTGCTCATCCCCCAGGAAAAGCTACAGGCGGTGCGCAACCTGCTGAGCAGCGCCACATATACGTCAGCCGGCGCCGAGATGGCAGAGACGCCTTCGGCTTCCGCCACAGATAATCCCTGGAAAGGACTGCTGGAAGACGAGCCATGACAGCAGTTGTCGTTGGCGTACTCAAGCTCAGCCTCCACGATGCCACTGTCGGCTACCTGGTCGGTTTCCAGGATGGACGCAACGCGCTCCACTTTGCGCCGGAGTTTAAGGCCGACCCATCGCGCCCCACGTTCAGCCTGATTACCCACCCTGCATTCCCCAACGTCGACAAGGTGTTGAGCACACCCTGGGCGAGGCGGCAACGATTGCACCCCGCTCTATCCAACCTGTTGCCCGAAGGCGCTCTGCGCGAGTTGCTGGCGCAAAAGCTCAAAGTGCATATCGACAGTGAGTTTCAGCTGCTTGCACACCTGGGGCAGGATCTGCCTGGCGCACTGATCGCTTCACCACTCGATGCAGGCCAGATTCCCGGCTACCTGCTCAGCGCCATCGGTCCGGTCAAAACGGTAAAACCCGCGACACAAGACGAAATCAACCGCTTTTCGCTGGCGGGTATCCAGATGAAATTTTCCATGCGCGAACGCGATGGCCGCTATCACCTAGGCCAATCGGGGGAGCTGGGCGACTGGATCGTCAAGACACCATCCACCAAACACGCTCATGTGCCGCTGAACGAATACACTGCCATGCGACTGGCGCAACTGGCTGGCATCGATATCCCTGATATCCGCCTGGTGGAACTGGACAAGCTGGCAACGCTACCGCCTATCAACCTCCCCAACGAACAGCACGCCTTTGCCATACGCCGCTTCGACAGACACAACGGCCAACGCATACACATGGAGGATTTTGCCCAGGTTCTGGTCAAATACCCTCACGAAAAATACAGCAGCGCCAACGCCGAGCACATCGGCAAGGTACTCTACCAGTACACCGGAGACGCCATGGCCAATGTACAACAAATCGCCCGCAGGCTATTGGTGAACATCCTCCTGGCCAATGGTGACGCTCATCTGAAGAACTGGAGCGTCATCTACCCCGACAGGATTACACCAGAACTGTCACCGGCCTACGATATTGTCACCACCCAAGTCTATATCCCGGATGAACGGCAATTCGCACTGAATCTGGGTGACAATAAAGATTGGTATCACGCCAACCTCGGGCATTTCGAACGATGGGCTGCAAAAGCAGACATTCCATGGCGGGCTATCAAACCCCACCTGGACGACACACTCGATAAAGCCAGAACGCTGTGGCCAACAGCACTCAAAAATCTGCCCATGGTTGAGAGCCATAAACAGCAACTGAAAGTCCATTGGCGGGCTTTGAACACCGATTTTCGGGTTATCTAAAAAGTTACCTGGTTTAACTCGTGTTAAGCAACGTACACAACGATTTTGCCGCCACCACGCAAGCGCGAAACCTTACAAGTCAGAAAGCTCCCACTCACAGCGCCAAGATCAGCTTTCTAACTGCCACGTCATGAAGACCATTGGAACAGCCCCTGTTATCGGCCCATTCTTTGCACAATACGCGAATGTTGACACAGCGCAATAAGCGAACAATAATACAGCTCAATACGCGAACATTGATACGCAATAAACCCGTCTCGGGAGGTAACCCATTGGCCACAGCCACAGACAAACTGGCGGAATCCCTCCAG
>CAZWUP010000009.1:0-26195 GCA_964637045.1 uncultured Porticoccaceae bacterium
TCTACAAGCCGGTGCCCGGCGAGTTCAAGGACTATATCGCCATCCCCAAGGCCAATGGCTACCAGTCCCTGCACACGGTGCTGCTGGGCATGCACGGGGTGCCCATCGAAGTCCAGATCCGCACCGTCGACATGGACGCCATGGCCAATTTTGGTATCGCCGCCCACTGGCTGTACAAGTCCGGCAGCCAGGACGAGGCCAACCACGCCCGCGCCAACCGCTGGGTAAAGGGCCTCCTCGACCTCCAGCAGCAGGCGGGCAACTCCCTGGAGTTTATCGAGCACGTCAAGACCGACCTGTTCCCCGACGAAGTCTATGTGTTCACCCCCAAGGGCCAGATCATCGAGCTGCCCACCGGCGCCACCGCGGTGGACTTCGCCTATGCGGTACACACCCAGGTGGGCAACAGCTGCGTGGCCTGTCAGGTCAACGGCCAGCTGGCCTCCCTGTCCCAGGCCCTGGAAAGTGGCGACAAGGTGCGCATCATCACCACCAAGAGCGCCCAGCCCAACCCCGCCTGGCTCAACTTCGTGATCACCGCCAAGGCCCGCAGCGCGATCCGCCACTTCCTCAAGAACCAGCAACACGAGGAGTCGGTGGAACTGGGCAAGCGCCTGCTGGACCGCGCCCTGCAGAGCTTTGGCTCCAGCTACCGGCAGATCCGCAAATCCCAGATCAAAAAGCTGCTCAAGGAGACCGGGGCACCCACCTTCGAGACCGTACTTCAGCAAATCGGCCTGGGCAGCCGGGTGGCCTACGCCGTGGCCAACCTGCTGATCCCCGAGAAAAAGCGCCCACCCCTGGAAGAGCGCAGCATCAGCTCGCCAATCCTGATCGACTCCTCGGAAGGCCTGGTGATCAACTACGCCCGCTGCTGCCACCCCATTCCCGGCGACCACATCATGGGTCACCTGAGCCCGGGGCGCGGCCTGGTGGTGCACCAGGAGACCTGCAAGAACCTGGACGAAATCCGCGACAATCAGGAAAAGTGCATTCCCCTCACCTGGTCCGCCGCGGTGCCGGGGGAGTTCCCCTGCGACATCAAGGTGGAGGTGGCGGCGGAGCGGGGCATCATCGCCATCCTCGCCTCTCGGGTCACCGAGCAAAACGCCAGCATCGACCAGATCAGGGTCAACGAACGGGACGCCCACACCAATGTGGTGGCCCTCACGGTGCGGGTCAAGAACCGCATCCACCTCGCCAACATCATGCGCCGAATTCGCACCCTGAAGTCGGTGCAGAAAGTCTACCGCATCAAGAATTAGCCCCCTCTCCCGGACCGCGACCATGAGCAACAAAGCCATCATTCACACCACCCTGGCGCCCCAGGCCATTGGCACCTACTCCCAGGCGGTAAAGGTCAACGGCACCGTCTATCTGTCGGGCCAGATCCCCCTGGACCCCGCCACCATGGCCCTGGTGGACGGCGGCTTTGATGCCCAGGCGGAGCAGGTGTTCAACAATCTCGCCGCGGTGTGCGAGGCGGCGGGGGGCAGCCTCCAGGATCTGGTCAAGATCACCATCTACCTCACCGACCTGGCCAACTTTGCCGCCGTCAACCAGGTGATGGCGCGCCATTTCAGCGAGCCCTACCCGGCGCGGGCGGCCATCGGGGTCAACCAGTTACCCAAGGACTCCCTGCTGGAAATCGACGGCGTGATGGTGTTGTGACCGTTGACAGCCCCACCCCCAGCTGCTGGTAGAATACAGGTCAACTTTCATCTCGGTTTTTTGCTATGCGCTCAACCTATCCCCTGCTGATTGCCCTGTTGCTGTGCCTGCCCCTCGCGGCCGCGGCCGGCGAGGGCAAAGCCAAGGCCCCCACCGTGTTTGGCTGGCTGGAGAAGGGTATCGTGATGCCGGTGGGGGCGACGGTAAAAATCAAGCTGGATTCCGGCGCCCTCACCTCCAGCATGGACGCCAAGAACATCCTCACCTACAAGCGCAAGGGCAAGAATTGGGTCAGCTTCCGCCTCCATCTGGAGGACAAGGAAACCGGGACCGAAGTGCTCCGGGACCTGGAGATGCCGGTCAAGCGTTTTGTCCGGGTGCGTGGCGCGGGGGGCGAAGAGCGCAGAGTTGCGGTGGTGCTGCCCATCTGTATCGGCGACCGGGTGTTCAAGGAGGAGTTCACCCTCAGAGACCGTGACAACATGCTCTATCCGGTGCTGCTTGGCCGCCGCACCCTGAAACGCCTCGGCCTGCTGGATGTCACTGCCACCTATCTGGTACCCCCCACTTGCGAGGTGAGGGTCGACCCCGAGGATGTGATCGAAGTCGACAGAGAGTAGCTGCGGCGGGCACTGGAGAGCACCGCCAACCGACCGCCTTCAGCTTCCGGAGAGGTCCTCGGCATAACCCTCGCGATAGCTGGGATACAAAAACCGGTACCCGGATTCCAGCAGCAGCCGGTTGCTGCAGCGCCTGTTGCCCCGCCGTCCCGCGGCGGAGTTTCCCACGGCCACCGCCACCCCCAACTGCTCCGCGAGCCAGCGGTGCACCTGGTGGAGGGGAGCGGGTTCACAGTCGGTGCCGAGGTAGACTGGCGCCAGGGGCTCGCCCGCCAGCGCCAGTGCCGCCAGGTGATGGAGCACCCCGGCACAGTCGTCCCGGTGGATGCGGTTGCTCCACTGCACCGGGGACTCGGGGGCACACTGGCCGCGGCGCACCTGGTCCAGCATCCGCTTGCTGCCACCGCCATAGATACCGCTAAAGCGGACGATGGCGGTCGGCGCGTCCGCCGCAGCGAGCTCCCGCTCCGCCGCCAACAGCAGGCGGCCGGAAAAGCCGCTGGGGGCTGGCGGCGTCTTCTCATCCACCCATTCCCCCTCGCCCTGGCCGTAAACACTGGTGCTGGACACCCACAACACCAGCCGCGGCTTGTCTGCCAGGCCGGCCAGCGCCTCCGCCAGGGCCCTGGCGGAGGCCACATAGGCCTCCCGGTAGGCCTCCTCGGTGAAGCTGTCCGGAGTGAGGCTGGCCACCACCAGGTCCCGGCCCGCCAGCAGGGTGGCCAGCAGCGCCGGGTCGCGGCAGTCGCCGGCAATCATTTCCACCCCGGACACCTGGGCCCGGGAGCGGCGCACACCGGTCACCTGCCAGCCGTCCCGCAACAGCCGGGCGGCCAGCCGTTGACCCAGGTCACCAAAACCTAACAACAAAGCTCTCAATCGACTTGCTCCTTACAATAATTTCTGGCTATTATCAGCCTGACTCGACTCGTGGACAACAGGCAATGACTCTAACGGAACTCCGCTATATCGTCACCCTGGCCAGGGAACAGCACTTCGGCCAGGCGGCGGAACGCTGCCATGTGAGCCAGCCCACCCTCAGTATCGCCGTGAAAAAGCTCGAACAGGAGCTCGGCGTGGAGCTGTTCGAGCGCTCCAAGAACAGGGTCACCCCCACCCCCGCCGGGGAAAACGTGGTGACCCAGGCCCAGAAGGTACTGGAGGAGGCCTCCCGCATCCAGGATATCGCCAACACCGGCAAGGATCAGCTCAACAGCCCGCTGCGGGTGGGCGCCATCTTTACCATCGGACCCTACCTGTTTCCCCAGTTCATTCCCAAACTCCGGGAGCTGGCCCCCAGGATGCCCCTGGTGGTGGAGGAGAGCTACACCGGCACCCTGCGGCGGCGGCTGCGCAACGGCGACCTGGACGTGATCGTCATCGCCCTGCCCTTCAATGAACCGGACGTGGTCACCCAGCCCCTGTACACCGAGCCCTTCGTGGTGTTGCTGCCGGACCAGCACCCCCTGGCCGGGCGCGCCTCCCTGCGCCCCCAGGATCTGGAAGGGGAAAACATTCTGATGATGGGGGAGGGCCACTGTTTCCGGGAGCAGGTGCTGGAGGCCATGCCCAGCCTGGCCCACCAGCACGGCACCAGCGACCGTGGCATCCGCACCGACACCGAGGGCAGCTCCCTGGAAACCATGCGCCACATGGTGGCCAGCGGCCTCGGCATCACCATCCTGCCCCTGTCGGCGGTGCTGGGCACCCAGAACCGGTTGCAGCATCTGGTGAGCATCCCCTTTGCCGCGCCGGCGCCCTGCCGCACCACGGCGCTGGCGTGGCGGGTCAGTTACCCCAGACACAAGGCCATCGACGCCCTGCGCGAGGCCATTCTCGAAACCCGGTTGCCGGGCCTCAAGTAGCCGGCACCGCCACAGGGGGGAGCGCGCCATGGCAGGCAATACCCAGGCTCTTGATCAAATGCCCGTCAGCCAGCTGCGGGGGGTCGGCCCCCAGCTGATGGACAAGCTGTCCAGGCTGGGTATCCACAGCGTTCAGGACATGCTCTTCCACCTGCCCCTGCGCTATGTGGACCGCACCAGAATCACGCCCATCGGCGGCCTGCAGCCCTTTGGCGATGTCCTGGTGGAAGGGGAGGTCAAGCTCTGTGACATTGCCCTGGGGCGGCGGCGCAGTCTGGTGTGCCGGATCCAGGACACCACCGGCACCCTCAGCTTGCGCTTTTTCCACTTCTCCGCAGCCCAGAAAAACACCCTCCAGCCAGGGACCCGAGTGCGCTGCTACGGGGAAGTGCGCCCCGGCGGCAGCGGCCTGGAGATCTATCATCCCGAGTACCAGATTCTCGACAGCGCCCACCCCCCACCCCTGGAGGAGAACCTCACCCCGGTCTACCCGGCGGCGGAGGGCATTACCCAGCAGCGGCTGCGCACGTTGGCGGGGCAGGCCCTGGCCCTCCTGGACCAGGGCAATCTGCCGGAGTTGCTGCCCAGCGACCTGGCTGCCCGCCTGACCCGCATCCCCCTGGCCAGCGCCCTGCGCTTTCTCCACCAGCCGCCGCGCACCGCCAACCTGGAACAGCTGGCAAGGGGCCTGCACCCCGCCCAGCAGCGCCTGGCCTTTGAGGAGCTGCTGGCCCACCACCTCAGTCTCCTCAAGCTGCGCCAGACCATTCGCCGGGAAAGTGCCCCGCCCATTGCCCCCAGGGAGGACCTGGAGAACCACTTTCTGGCGAACCTGCCCTTTGCCCTTACCAGTGCCCAGCGCCGGGTGCTCGGGGATATTTACCGGGACCTGGGCCAGCCCCACCCCATGCTCCGCCTGGTGCAGGGGGATGTGGGCTCCGGCAAGACCCTGGTCGCCGCCCTGGCGGCCCTGGCCTGCGCCGCCAGCGGCTTGCAAACCGCGGTGATGGCGCCCACCGAGATTCTCGCCGAACAACACCGGGCCAATTTCGAAGCCTGGCTGGCGCCCCTGGATATCCGGGTGGCCTGGCTGACGGGCAAGCTCAAGGGCAAGGCCCGGGAGCGCCAGCTGGACTTTATCCGCGAGGGCACCGCCGCCGTGGTGGTGGGCACCCACGCCCTGTTCCAGGAAGACGTGCTGTTCCACAACCTGGGGCTGGCCATCATCGACGAGCAGCACCGCTTTGGGGTTCACCAGCGCCTGGCCCTGCGCAACAAGGGTGGCGCCAACCTGACACCCCATCAACTGATCATGACCGCCACCCCCATTCCCCGCACCCTGGCAATGACCGCCTATGCCGACCTGGACTCCTCGGTGATCGACGAGTTGCCCCCGGGGCGCACTCCAGTCAACACCGTGGCGGTCAGCCAGCTGCGCCGCGGGGAAGTGATCACCCGGGTGCGGGAGGCCTGCGCCGAGGGCCGCCAGGTGTACTGGGTGTGCACCCTGATCGAGGAGTCCGAGGCGCTGGAGGCCCAGGCCGCCGAGGCGGCGGCGGCCGAGCTCCACCTGCTGTTGCCGGAGGTGCGCATCGACCTGATCCACGGCCGCCTCAAACCCGCCCTGAAGGAGCAGGTGATGGGCGCCTTCAAGGCGGGGGACACCGATCTGCTGGTGGCCACCACGGTGATCGAGGTGGGTGTCGACGTGCCCAATGCCAGCCTGATGGTGATCGAGAATCCCGAACGCCTGGGACTGTCCCAGCTCCACCAATTGCGCGGCCGGGTGGGCCGGGGCAGCGCCGAAAGCCACTGCGTGCTGCTCTACGGCAGCCCCCTGTCCCGGCAATCCCGGGAGCGCATCCGCATCATGCGGGAGACCAGCGACGGCTTCGTGGTGGCGGAACAGGATCTGCGCCTGCGGGGCCCCGGCGAAGTGTTGGGCACCCGCCAGACCGGGGATCTGCAATTTCGTATCGCCGACCTGATCCGGGACGAACACCTGCTGGCCGACGTCAAGGCCTGTGCGGTCAACCTGCTGCACCGCCACCCACAGCTCGCCGCCGGCATCGCCCGGCGCTGGTTGCGGGGCCGGGAAAGGTATGCCAAGGTGTGAGACCACCGCTGGTTAGCCACTTTTTGGTGTGGCATTTCCCCGCGATTCCACCGAAAATACCCCCCCGGCCGCAGTTCCGGAACAAGGCCAGTCAACAACCGCCATTGTGGAAGCCCGCCATGAAGAACCCTGTTTCCGATCTGTTCGGCAAATCCCCCATCAAGCCCCTCCAGGAACACATGTCCATTGCCACCGGTTGCACGGAACTGCTGGCGGGGTTTCTCGGCCATGCCTACCAGGGGGATTGGCACGCCGCGGGGGAGAGTTACAACCAGATCCGCGAACTGGAGCACCAGGCCGATCAGCTGAAGCGGGATTTTCGCCTCAACATGCCCAACAGCCTGTTCATGCCGGTGCCCCGCACCGACCTCCTGGATCTGATTGCCATGCAGGACGAAGTGGCCAATATCGCCAGGGATATCGCCGGCATCATGCTGGGCCGCAAGATGGCAGTCCCGGCCCCGCTGCAGGAGGACTTCAGCGAGTTTCTGGCCAGCGCGGTGGCGGTCACCCGGCAGGCCCAAACCGCCATCAATGAGCTTGACGAGCTTCTGGAAAGCGGCTTCAAGGGCCGGGAAATCGACATCGTGTTCGCCATGATCCGGCAGCTGGACACCCTGGAAATGGCGGCGGACGGCTGCGAGCGGGAGATTCGCCACAAACTCCAGGCCCTGGAGACCAGCTTGCCCCCCCTGGATGCCATGTTCCTCTACAAGATCATCGACAACATCGGCGAACTGGCCAACACCTCCCAGCGGGTCGGCAGCCGCCTGCTGTTGCTGCTCGCCCGCTAAGCCCCCCGGCCCCAATCATCAGTCAAGGTTTATCGTCATGGAATTGCTGACCCAGTACGGCACCCTGTTTCTTGTCCTCGCCTGTCTTTTCGGATTTTTCATGGCCTGGGGGGTGGGCGCCAACGATGTCTCCAACGCCATGGGCACCTCCGTAGGCTCCAAGGCCATCACCATCAAACAGGCAATTCTGATCGCCATGGTGTTCGAGTTCCTCGGCGCCTACCTGGCCGGCGGCGAGGTCACCTCCACTATTCGCGACGGTATCATCGACCCCTCGGCACTGGAGGACAACCCCCAGTACATGGTGTACGGCATGCTCTCTGCCCTGCTGGCGGCGGGGATTTGGCTGCTGGTGGCCAGCATGAAGGGCTGGCCCGTGTCCACCACCCACTCCATCGTCGGCGCCATTGTCGGCTTCGGTGCCGTGGGGATCGGCGTGGATGCGGTGAACTGGGGCAAGATCGGCCAGATCGCCATGAGCTGGATCGCCTCGCCGCTGCTCGCCGGGACCATCTCCTTTGCCCTCTTCGCCAGTGTCCAGAGCCTGATCCTGACCAGGGAAGACCCCTTCGCCCGGGCCAAACGCTACATCCCCTACTACATGTTTGCGGTGGGCTTTCTGATCACCTGTGTCACCCTTATCAAGGGCCTCAAACATGTGTTCGCCGCGTCCCATATCAGCCTCAACGGCTTCGAGATCGTGCTCTATTCAAGCCTTGTCGGCCTGGTGGTGGCCGTGTTCGGCGCCCTGCTGCTGAGGCGCATCGAACCGGACGCCGCCGCCGAGCGGGACAACCGCTTTCACAGCGTGGAGCGGGTCTTTGCCGTGCTGATGGTGTTTACCGCGTGCAGCATGGCCTTTGCCCACGGCTCCAACGATGTGGCCAATGCCATCGGCCCCCTGGCGGCCATCGTCGGGGTGCTGGACACCGGCACCATTGCCGCCAAGTCCAAAGTACCGGACTGGATCTTGCTGCTGGGGGGTATCGGCATCGTGGTGGGCCTGGCCACCTATGGCTACAAGGTAATGGCCACCGTGGGGCGGAAAATCACCGAGCTCACCCCCAGCCGCGGCTTTGCCGCCGAGCTGGGCGCCGCCTCCACCGTGGTGCTGGCGTCGGCCGGGGGTATTCCCGTCTCCACCACCCACACCCTGGTGGGTGCGGTGCTGGGTGTGGGTTTGGCCCGGGGGATCGCCGCCATCAACCTGAGGGTGGTGGGGGGCATTTTCATGTCCTGGCTGATTACTTTGCCTGCCGGGGCCATTCTGGCGATTGTGTTCTTTCTGATCTTCAAGGGCGTGTTCGGCTGAGCGACGGCCGCCGCCGCTTGCAGCCTATAGCCGGGATTCAGTCATCATCGTTGCCGCTGTGGCGGATATCCCGGCCTTGCACCATATAGACCACCTGTTCGCAGATGTTCTTGGCGTGGTCGCCGATGCGCTCCACTGCCTTCAGGGACCACATGATATTCATCACCCGGGAGATGCTGCGGGGGTCCTCCATCATATAGGTGACCAGCTCGCGAACCGCCGACTTGTAGTCGACATCCACCTTGAGATCCTCCGGCATCACCGCCAGGGCGCTCTCCGCGTCGAAACGGGTAAAGGCATCCAGGGCGCGATTGAGCATCTGTTGCACGTTGTGGCCGATATGGCGCAGCTCCACGTGCCCCTTGGGGGAGCCGCCCTCCTCGGAGAGCATAATGGCGATCTTGGCAATCTTCTTGGCCTCGTCGCCGATTCGCTCCAGGTCGCGGACACAGCGGAACACCGCCATCACCATGCGCAGATCGCTGGCGGCGGGCTGGCGGCGGGCGATCAGCAGAATGCACTCCTCGTCGATGGACATTTCCAGACTGTCGACGCTGTTTTCCTTCTCGATGACCTTCATGGCCAGGGCGCTGTCGCCTGTCTCCATCGCCCGGAGGGCATCGGTGACCTGCTTTTCCACCAGGCCGCCCATTTCCAGCATGCTGCGTTTCAGCTCCTCCAGGTCGGCGTCGAACTGCTTGGAGATATGCTGTTCCAGTTGAATCTTGTCCATCTCTGCTTCCTCAGCCAAAACGGCCGGTAATATAGGCTTCTGTGAGCTCGTGTTCCGGCGCGGTGAATACCCTGTCAGTATCGTTGACTTCAATCAGCTTGCCCAGATGAAAATAGGCGGTGCGCTGGGAAACCCGTGCCGCCTGCTGCATGGAGTGGGTGACGATGGCGATGGTGTAGTTTTGCGACAGCTCGGCAATCAGCTCCTCGATGCGGGCGGTGGCAATGGGGTCGAGGGCCGAGCAGGGTTCGTCCATCAGGATCACATCCGGGCTGATGGCGATGGCGCGGGCGATACACAGCCGTTGCTGCTGGCCACCGGACAGACCGGTGCCGGGCTTGAGCAGCCGGTCCTTGACCTCGTCCCACAACCCGGCGCGCTTGAGACTGACTTCCACCACCTCGTCCAAGTCGCTCTTGCGACTCACCAGGCCGTGCAGCTTGGGGCCATAGGCCACATTGTCGTAAATGGACTTGGGAAACGGGTTGGGTTTCTGGAACACCATGCCCACCCGCGCCCGCAGCGCCACCACATCCATGGACTTGGCGTAGATATCATCCTCGTCGAGGATAAACGAACCCGTGACCTTGCAGATGTCGATGGTGTCGTTCATGCGGTTGATGGAGCGCAAAAAGGTGGACTTGCCACAGCCCGACGGGCCGATCATGGCAATAACCTCGTTCCTGCCGATATCCACGCTGACGTTGAAGATGGCCTGTTCGCTGCCGTAGAACACATCCACATTGCGAATCCGCATCTTGGGGTCGGCGACGAACGGACTGCCCACGGTCTGGTAGTCCGCCTTGGAGTTGAGCACGGTATAACCCTCCTTTGCGCCCGAATAATTTTGAGCTTCATTCGCGGTCATTGTTGTCACATTCTCTCCTGTTGCCAAGTCGCCAGGGGCAGCCGCCCCGCAGTCAAGGGCGGTTACCAGCGGCGCTCGAGGCGCTTGCGCAGCCAGATCGCGGTGGTGTTCATAAGGATCAGAAACGCCAGCAGCACCATGATAGCTGCGGAGGTTTTCTCCACAAAGGCCCGCTCCGGGCTGTCGGCCCAGAGGAAGATCTGCACCGGCAGCACTGTGGCCGGTGAGGTGGGGCCGCTGGGGATATCGACGATAAAGGCCACCATGCCGATCATCAGCAGGGGCGCGGTTTCACCCAGGGCCTGGGCCATGCCGATAATGGCGCCGGTGAGCATGCCCGGCATCGCCAGGGGCAGCACATGGTGCATCACCACCTGCATGGGGGAGGCGCCGATGCCGATGGCGGCCTCGCGGATGGACGGCGGCACCGCCTTGATGGCGGCGCGGCTGGCGATGATGATGGTGGGCAGGGTCATCAGGGTCAGCACCAGGCCGCCGATCACCGGTATCGAGCGGGGCACTTCAAAAAAATTGATAAAGATGGCCAACCCCAGCAGGCCGAAAATGATCGACGGCACCGCCGCCAGGTTGTTGATGTTGACCTCGATCAGATCGGTCCAGCGATTCCTCGGCGCAAACTCTTCCAGGTAGATCGCCGCCGCCACGCCGATGGGAAACGACAGCGCCAGGGTGATCAACAGGGTGAAGAAGGAGCCCACCACAGCCCCCCAGATACCCGCCTGTTCCGGCTCCCGGGAATCCCCCTTGGTGAAGAAGTTGGCATTCAGCTTGAGTCGGATATCGCCGCTTTCCGTCAGGCTTGCCACCACCGCACGCTGGGTTTCCGAGACCCGCCCGGTAAAGGCGCCGCCCCTGTCGCCGTAGGACTTGAAATAGGTGTCGATATCGTCGTCGGCCACCAGCCACAGGGTTTCGCTGCGCCCCAACAGGCCGGGGTTGTCCACCAGGCGGTCCCGCAGATCGTAACCCTCGCCGCTGCTGATCAGCTTGTTGAGTTCACGGCGGTCGTTGCGGGACGAAAATTCCGGAAAGCGTTCATATAGACCGTTGCGAATCACCGCGCCGAAATCCCCCAGGGCCACCTGGGTTTCGTCCCTCAGGTCGGTGATGCCGAGCACCTCCGGGTCATAGTGGACGCTGAGCTGGACATAGGTTTGCCGGAAGGCGCCGGAGCCCTTGGTGATAATGTCGGTGAACAGCACCGCCACCGCCAGCAGGCCAAAGGTCACCGCCAGAATGCCGTAGAAGCGGAAGCGGCGCTCCGCCCGGTAGCGGCGCTTGAGTCCCCGGGCGACCTGCTCGGCTTTCTTTTGATGATCTTCAATCATATTGTTCACGGTATTTTTTCACCACATGGAGGGCAATGAAATTGAGGATCAGGGTGACCACGAACAGCATCAGGCCAAGGGCAAAGGCCGCCAGGGTTTTGGGGCTGTCGAACTCCTGATCCCCCACCAGCAGGGTGACGATCTGTACGGTGATGGTGGTGACAGTCTCCAGGGGGTTGGCCGTCAGGTTGGCGGCGAGGCCCGCCGCCATCACCACGATCATGGTCTCGCCAATGGCCCTGGACACCGCCAGCAACACCCCGCCGACAATACCCGGCAGGGCAGCGGGAAAGATCACCTTCTTGATGGTTTCGGAATGGGTGGCCCCCAGGGCCAGGGAGCCATCCCGCAGGCTCTGGGGCACGGCGTTGATCACATCGTCCGCCAGGGAGGAGACAAAGGGAATGATCATCACCCCCATCACCAGCCCGGCGGCCAGGGCGCTCTCCGAGGATATCGACAGCCCCACCCCGGCACCGGCATCCCGCAGGAAGGGGGCCACCGCCAGCGCGGCAAAAAAGCCGTACACCACGGTGGGCACACCGGCGAGGATTTCCAGCACAGGCTTGGCGAAGGCCCGCACCTTGCCGTGGGCGTATTCCGCCAGGTAGATGGCGGACATCAGACCCACCGGCACCGCCACCACCATGGCGATAAGGGAGATCAGCATGGTGCCCACAAACAGGGGCACCGCCCCGAAGGCGCCGGAGGAACCCACCTGGTCGGCGCGGATGGCGGTTTGGGGGCTCCAGCTGGTGCCAAACAGGAACTCGGTGACCGGCACGGTTTCGAAAAACCGCAGCGACTCAAACAGCACCGACAACAGGATGCCCAGGGTGGTGAAGATGGCCACGCAGGCGCAGCTGAACAGCACCCCCTTGAACACCCTTTCCACCTGCTGGCGGGCCCGCAGCAGCGGCGACATGGTGATCCAGGCGACAAAGCCCCCCAGCAGGGCGAGGCCAAGTACCCCGGCACTGATAATGCGGCCCCCCATCTCCCGCAAGGCCACCAGCCGCTCGCTGGCCGC
Organism: uncultured Porticoccaceae bacterium; assembly: GCA_964637045.1. GTDB lineage: Bacteria > Pseudomonadota > Gammaproteobacteria > Pseudomonadales > Porticoccaceae > CAYXXZ01. The sequence goes on from CAZWUP010000009.1 coordinate 12,359, forward strand.
TGCCAGGGCGGGATCGACGCTGTCGGCGGAGAGGGAGCCGGTGGCCAGATTGCGCACCGTGCCCAGGATGAGGTTTTCCTGTGACACCGTGGTGGGCTGCAGGTGTTCGGGCAGGGAGGCCAGCACGGCGCCAGCGATAATGGGCTCGTCAAAAATCAGCCAGCAGGCCAGCAGCAGCAGAGCTGGCACGCCACACCAGATGGCGGCCCGCAGGCCGTAGTAGAACGGCAGCGAGTGGAGATGGCGAATACCCCCCAGGGGCTTGGCCAGGGCCATGGAGCGACTGTGGGCCAGGTAGTAGGCGGCAACGGTCATGGCCACCAGGATCAGGATCAGATTGGCTGTGTGCATGGCGCTTTCCGTAATCAGTGGTAACCGTCATCTGGCCCGGCGACAGGTTGCGGGGCAAACCGGCCGGGTGTCCGCTGCCGCACAACGGGTGTCTGTTTGACCCAAACCAAAGGGCCTGGCGACAAACCAGGCCCGGAGTCTACTTCAACATCTATGACAGTATTGCTTTGGCGATCAATGCAGGCCTTCGCCGCTCAGGGTTTCCCCGCCGCGGGCGGCGGCGCCGGTTGCCTTGCGCAGGTCATCCGCCAGGGGAATCAGGCCCTTTTCCGTCAGGTAACCGAACTCGCCCCAGGACTTTTCACTGGTGTACTCGGCGACAAACTCCTCAATCCCCGGCACCACGCCGATATGAGCCTTTTTCACGTAGATGTACATGGGACGGGCCACCGGATAGCTCTGGTCGCCGATGGACTCGAAGGTGGGTTCCACGCCGCCGATATGGCTGCCCCGCACCTTGTCGCTGTTCTGGTCGAGAAAGCTGAAGCCGAAGATTCCCAGGGCATTGGGGTTGGCATCCAGTTTCTGAATAATCAGGTTGTCGTTTTCACCCGCCTCGACAAAGTGGCCGTCCTCGCGGATGGTGTGGCAAACGGACTTGTACTTGTCCTCGTCGCTGGCCTTGAGGGCCTTGACAAAGGGGAACGCCTGACAGCCCCCTTCCATTGCCAGCTCGACAAAGGAGTCCCGGGTGCCGGAGGTGGGGGGGGGACCTATCACCTCGATGGTTGCGGCCGGCAGGGCGGGGTTGATCTCCTTCCAGGTTTTGTAGGGGTTGGCGACCAGGGTCTCGGAGCCGTCGGGGTTGGGCACGGTCTTGGCCAGGGCCAGGAACACCTCCTCGAGGGTCAGGTCGTAGGGCTTGGCTTTCAGGGAATTGGCAATCACCAGGCCGTCGTAGCCGATCAGCAATTCGATGATGTCGGTGACACCGTTTTTCTGGCAATCCTGGAATTCACCGGCCTTCATGCGCCGGGAGGCGTTGGCGATATCCGCAAAATTGGTGCCGACGCCACCACAGAACATTTTCATGCCGCCGCCGGTGCCAGTGGCCTCAACCTTGGGGGTGGGGTTGCCGGTGGCCCGGCCAAAACGCTCCGCCACCACGGTGGAAAACGGGTACACAGTGGAAGATCCGACGATACTGATATAGTCACGGGCGGCGTGCACAGGGGAGGCACCGATCATTGCGGCAACGGCCGCCGCTGCCAAGACTGCTCTTTTCAACATACTGTACTCCACTGGAACGGGGATGAAATTCGCCCGCCGCGTACGGGGGCTGTGGGGGCATCCTATAAACAATTTATGACAGATATGTGACAAGCCGCGGACGCCCCCTGCCGCAGTCACAAAATCTTCATGAAACCTTCATCCAAATGAAATCAAAATGTCACAATGTCATATTTTTGTCATATTGATTGCCAATACTCACCGCCAATTGCACTATCCACTCCACTAGAGGGACACTTCGCCCCATGAACCAGAGACTTGCACACCTCACATTGGCGGCCGTCGCCACCCTTGCCGCCACCCAGAGCAGCGCCGGCACCGTCACCCACGATGGCGGGGACGTGATCATCAAAACCCGCGGCGGCCTCGAGATCAAGACGGCGGACGACCAGTATTCCTTCAAACTGGGGGGTCGCATCCAGGCAGACTACAACGATTACGATGGGGTAATCAACGCGGTGCCAGGTGAGGACGGCAGCGACCTGTTTTTCCGCCGCGCCCGCATCGAGCTCAAGGGCCACGCCCAGGACTGGGGCTATTTCCTGTCCTACAACCTCACCAGCAGCGGTTCCATCGACCAGGCCAATGCCACCTACACAGGTTGGGGCAGCCTGGCAAACCTGACCATAGGCCAGCAGAAGGAAGACTTCGGCCTGGACGATACCGGCAGCTCCAAGTGGATCACCGCGATAGAGCGCGCCATGCCAGCCAACGCCTTTGACACCGGGCACAACCTGGGCATCAAGCTCCACGGTGCCACCGAGCTGATCTCCTACAGCCTGGGCACCTACCGCAACGATATCGACGACAACAACAACCTGGACACCGCGGTCACCGGCCGCCTGGTGGTGCGCCCCCTGATGGCCGATGGCAAGCTGATTCACCTCGGCGTGGGCGCCACCCGCCGCGACGGCGCCAGTGCCGACTACAATTCCCGACTCGGCGCCAGGGGCGGCGAGGACGGCACCGGTGTCGGCCGGGTGCGGGCCCGCATCTCCGGCGCCGAGGGTGAGCGCAGCGACTACAATTTGGAAGCGGCGGCCAACTTCGGCGCCTTCCATCTGATGGCCGAGTACTTCGACGGCGAGATCGATGTCGACGTCCCCTCCGTCACCCTCGACGCCAATGGCTACTATGTGCAGGCGGCCTATATCCTCACTGGCGAAAGCCGGGGTTACAAGACCGATAGCGGGGTCTTTGACGGGGTAAAACCCTCGGGCGCCGGCGGCGCCTGGGAAGTTTTCGCCCGCTTCGACACCCTGGATGTGGACAACGCTGCCCCCGTCGCCGTCACCGGCGAGAAGGCCGACAGCCTGACCCTGGGGGTCAACTGGTACCTCAACCCCATGATCAAGGTCTCCGCCAACTATGTGAACCTGGACACCGACGGCACCATTGGCGGAGAGGACTCCGGCAACGCCCTGCTCGCCCGCCTGCAGGTGGCGTTCTAAAGGTCAGCGGCCTGTTCTGCCCCGGGCGGACAGGCCCTGTGTGCCAGGGCGGGCAAAACAAGTTTCCTCAGGGGTTTTGCTGGCGGATCAATAGCGCCCGCAGCGCCCGCTTGTCCACCTTGGCGCTGGACAGCTTGGGCAGGTCATCCGCCGCCATGGCCAGAATCAGTCGCGGCCGCTTGTAGCTGGACAGGCGCGCCGCCAGACTCTGCTGAATGGCGGGAATATCGGGGTCCATCCCCGGCTCGGGAACCACCACCGCCGCCACCAGGCTGGTGCGCTTGACGTCGGGAATCCCCACCACAAAGGCCTGGGAGATCTGCGGCAGTGCGCACAGCTCCGCCTCCACCTCGGCGGGGGAGACATTGGCCCCCGAGGTCTTGATCAGGTCGTCGATGCGGCCGTGGAAAAACAGCAGGCCGTCCCGCACCGAACACAGATCGGCGGTGGGGTACCAGCCATCGGCGTCGAAGACCTCGCTGCGCTCCTTCTTGACCATCCCCAGCATCAGGGTGTCCCCCCGCACCAGCAGCTCCCCCTGCTGGCCATCCGCCACCGGCTCTCGGGTCTCCACATCGACGATCCGCCACGCCATGCCGGGCATCACCGGCCCCATGGTGCCCTCGTAGCCCGGCGGCGCATTGGGCAGCGGCACCGAGTGGGGGCCGCAGGTTTCCGTCATGCCCAGGGCGTTGCCGAAATAGGGCTGGTTGCTGCGCTTTGCCGGCGGCAGGGCTTCGTTGATGGAGCCCCCCCGCAGGGCGCTGAAATCCCGCTGGCCAAAGGAGGGGTCGGCGGCCATGGCCCTGGCCACATGGGGCCAGACAAAAACAAAGTTGGCCCGCTGGCGCTCGATAAAGTCCAGCTGGGTGCCGATATCCCCACTGCTGTGGTAGAGAATGGTGGCGCCGCAAAGCATGGTGTTGAGCAGCCCCGTGGTCAGCCCCCCCACCCAGAACATGGGGGCGGTGATATACACCCGATCCCCTTCACCATAGGGAAAGGACGCCGCCAGCCGAACCCCCTGGCGCACCAGCGCCCCCTGACTGTGGATAACCCCCTTGGGCGCCGAGGTGGAGCCGGAGGTGTAGATAATGGTTGCCGGGTCGGCCGCCGCCACCTGCTCCTCGGCGGCAGCGAGCAGACTCTCGCCAACTTTGGCCCCCGTCGCCACCGCCACCGCTTGGCCCCAGGACGGCGTGTGCTGATCCCAGAACCAAACATCGCGGAGATAGGGCAGCGACGCCACCTGCAGCGGCCCCGGCTGCGCCACCGGCAGCTCCAGCACCTGCGCCAGGTCAGCCACATAGTCGCGGCTGAGGTAGCGGGGCACGGCAAGCAGCAGGTGGACATCGGCATGGCGGAGAATGTGGCCCAACTCAGGGGCTGTGGACAGGGTGCTGATGGGCACGGCCACGGCGCCGATACGGGTTACCGCCAGCCAGGCGATGATAAAGCGGGCACCGTTGGGCAGCAGCAGGCCAACTCTGGTGCCCTTGCCAACACCCTGGTGCAACAGCCGCCGCGCCAGCAGCGCCGACTGTTGCAGCACCTCATTGCCGACGACCTCTTCGCGGTCGCTGACAAACAGCGGCTTGTCCCCGTGGCTGAGCTGATAGGCGCGAAGAAGGGCGGGCATGGTGGGAGCAAACACGGGAACCTTCCCCGGGCGGTAAAACGTCTCCTGATAAGGCGTGTCCTCCCAGGCGGCGCTGTAGTCCACCAGCGCCGCAGCGGTCGAGTCGCCACGGGGTGTTGTCATTGTCTACCTCGGTATGATTTTTAGCCTTTGGCCTCTGGCTGGGTGGCCGGAAAGGAATCCCGGTCCGAGACCTCGTTGTAGATGCCCTCGCTGAACAGCCCCTCGCCCTTGGCCACCACGGTGGAGACCATACAGTCCCCGGTTACATTCACCGCCGTGCGCACCATATCCAGCAGCCGGTCGACACCGATGATCAGGGCGATGCCCTCCACCGGCAGGCCCACCTGCTGGAGCACCATGGACAGGGTGATCAGCCCCACCCCGGGCACCCCGGCGGTGCCCACCGAGGCCAGGGTGGCGGTGGCGATCACCGCCAGGTAGCCGCCGATGGAGATATCCACATTGAAGGCCTGGGCGATAAACACCGTGGCCACCCCCTGCATAATGGCGGTACCGTCCATATTGATGGTGGCCCCCAGGGGCACGGTGAAGGAGGCCACCGCGTTGTCGATCCCCAGGCGCTTTTCCGCCACCGTCATGGTCACCGGCATGGTGGCATTGCTGGAGGCGGTGCTGAAGCCGAACAGGATTGCCGGGCGAACGTTCTTCAAAAAGGTGAGGGGATTGAGCCCGGTGAGCAGCTTCAGCAGCAGGCTGTAGACCCCCAGGGAGTGCAGCAGCAGCACCAGCAACACGGTGAAAAAATACTTGGCCAGATCCAGTACCGCACCTATGCCCAGTTCGCTGAAAATCTTCGCCAACAGGCAGAAAACCCCATAGGGGGCGATGTGCATCAGAAAGGTGACCATCGTCATGATCACCTCGTTGAAGCTCTGGAAAAACTCCAGCACCTTGCGCCCGGGTTCGCCACTGTGGGTCATCGCCACCCCCATCAGGATGGAGAAGACAATGATTTGCAGCATATTGCCCTCCACCATGGCCTGCACCGGGTTGGTGGGGAAAATATCGATCAGCACCTGCTTTACCGAGGGCGCGGGGGCGGGTTCATAGTCGGCCGCAGTGGCCATTTCGATCCCCACGCCGGGGTCGATCAGATTGGCCAGCAGCAGGGCCAGGGTGATGGCGATGGCGGTGGTCACCATATACAGCCCCAGGGTCTTGGCGGCCATCTGGCCCATGCGGGCGTTGAGCCCCATGGCGCTGCTGCCGCACACCAGGGAGACAAATACCAGGGGCACCACCAGCAGCTTGAGGGAGGCGATAAAAATACTGCCCACCACGTCGAACACCGAGTTCACCAGCCAGGCGGCCAGGTTGGCGAGAAAACTGCCGGCCTCGCCGGACATCCAGTTGAGCAGGGTGCCCACCAGCACCCCGGCCGCCATACCGATAAGAATTTTTGTCGACAGTTTCAACTCTGGGTCCCCTGGTGAATTATTGTCAGGTCCGTTGCCGGGTGTTCAGGGGCGTTCGCCCCGCAAGGCCGCTACTGTAGCGCGCAGGCTGTCCGCTTGCACGGCTTCCGGCGCCAGGGCGGGTCCGGCCGCCAGATCGACCCGGGCGAAGGGCCGCATCTTGTCGCGAAATACGCCGCCGCTGTGGCTGAAAAAGCTGCCCCACAGGCCGCTCAGGGCCAGGGGGATCACCGGCGCCGGGGTCTCCTTGACGATGCGCTCGATACCCGGACGAAACTCGGCGATGCCGCCGTCCCGGGTCAGCTTGCCCTCCGGGAAGACACACACCAGCTCTCCCTTGGCCAGGTAGCTGGCGATGGCCGCCATGGCCGCCTCGTAGACCCCCTCGTCCTCCTTTTTGGTGCAGATGGGAATGGCGCCGGCGGTGCGGAAGATGAAATTCAACACCGGCAGTTCAAAAATCGGCTTGTACATCACAAAGCGCACCGGGCGGCGAATGGCACCGGCGAGGATCAGGGCATCCACGTAGCTGACATGGTTGCACACCAGCACCGCCGCGCCGCGCTCCGGAATATGCTCCAGCCCCAGGTGGCGCACCCGGTACAGGCTGTGGCTGAGCAGCCACACCAGAAAGCGCATGGCGAATTCCGGCACCTGCTGGTAGATAAACACCGCCACGGCGATATTGATCAGCGCCAGTATCAGGAAGAACTCGGGGATCTTCATCTTCACCAGCCCCAGCAGCAGGGCGCCCACAACACTGGCGATCACCATCAGCAATGAATTGAAAATATTGCTGCAGGCGATCACCCGGGCGCGCTTTTCCACCGGGGTGCGGGACTGGATAAGGGCCTGGAGGGGCACGATGTAAAGCCCGCCAAAAACCCCGATAAAGAACAGGTCCACCAGCACCGCCACACCGCCGTCACCGCTGAAAAAGGCCCCCAGGTTGCTGGCGTCGGCAATGGCGTAGCCCTGGATGGAAAAATACAGGTGGATGCCGAACAGGCTCAGCCCCAGGGAACCCAGGGGCACCAGGCCGATCTCCACCTTGTGGCCGCTGAGGCGGTCGCAGAGCAGGGAGCCGCAGGCGATCCCCACGGTAAAGGTACACAGCAGCAGGGCGATCAGGCCAACCCCGCCGTGGAGCACCACTACCGCAAAATTGGGGGTCTGGGTGAGATAGGCGGAGCCCAGCAGCCAAAACCAGGAGATCCCCAGGATGCTCAGCCACACCGCCTTCCTCTCCCGCGCCAGGCGCACCAACTCGAAGATCTCCGAGAGGGGGTTGAAGTTGAGCTTCAGGTCCCGGGCGTGGGGCTCTGCCACGGGGATCTTGCGGCTGGTGAGCCAACCCAGCACCGCCACCCCGAGCACCGACACCGCGATCACCGGCAGGTAATTGTCCAGGCCGCCGATCAAGGTGCCCACCAGGGTACCCACCAGAATGGCGACAAAGGTACCCATCTCCACCTGGGCGTTGCCCGCCACCAACTCCCCGGGGCGCAGGTGCTGGGGCAGAATGGAAAACTTCAGTGGGCCGAAGAATGCCGACTGGGTGCCCATCAGGAACAACACCAGCAACAGCCCCCACCACCAGTTGAGGGCGAGGGTCGCCACCGCCAGGACCATGATGCCAATCTCCCCGATCTTGACCCGGCGAATCAACCGCGACTTTTCGTACTTGTCCGCCAGCTGGCCCGCCAGGGGGGAGAACAGGAAAAACGGCAGCACAAAAAGTCCGGCGGCCACATTGATCATGATATTGCTGTTGACCTGACCCGCGGCACCCGCGCTGACCAGCAGCACGATCAGGGTATTTTTGAAAAGGTTGTCGTTGAAGGCCCCGAGAAACTGGGTAATAAACAGCGGCAGGAAGCGCCGCGTGGCCAGCAGGTGGAACTGGCTCTCGCTATCCTTCATACTCACAGGCAGGTACTCTTGACCGTAGTGTAGAATTTTCTCAACTCTAGCATGCCGCCCCCGCAGGGGCTATCGGGATCACCGCGCCATGGAAAAACTCCCCGCCAGCCTCATCCCCCTGTTGCTGGCAGCTGTCGCAGCGGGTGCCCCTGTCGCCGCAGAAGAGTCCGCGGATGACCCCTGGACGGTGAACCTGTATCTGGAAAACGACCTTTTCGGCGAGACCGACCAGAACTACACCAGCGGCATTCGTCTGTCCTGGGTATCCCCCAACCTGGAATCCTTCCGCGACGACCCGGATGTCCCCCAGCTGATCAACAGGGTCAACGACCGCCTGGATCGCCTGTTCGGCTTCAAGGAGGGCCTGACCCGCAACCTGGTGGCCAGTATCGGCCAACAGATCTACACGCCGGAAAACAGCGCCGCCGAGGAACTCCTGGTGGACGAGCGCCCCTATGCCGGCTATCTCTACCTGGGCCTGGCCTACCACTCCCGCACCGACAACCGGCTGGATACGGTGGAAGTCAATGTCGGCATGATAGGCCCCTCGTCCCTGGGGGAGCAGGCCCAGGACAATATTCACAAGATTCGCGGCATCGATAAATTCCAGGGCTGGGACAACCAGCTGGGTGACGAATTCGCCCTGCAAGTGGCCTACGAGAACAAGCTGCGCCTGTTCAAACACGAACTCCCCCTGGGGCTGGAGCACGACTTCATCAGCCATGCCGGGGCCGTGTTGGGCAATGTCGCCATCAAGGCCCGGGTGGGAGGGGAGTATCGCTTTGGCTGGGATTTGCCCGAGGATTTCGGCACCTCGGCGATCCGCCCCGCCGGCGACAACAGCGCCCCGGGGCGGGGAGATATTCGCCTGCGCAAGGTGGACAAGTTCATTTACGGACTCCACGGCTTTATCTCTTTCGACGGGCGGGCTGTGGCCCGGGATATCTTTCTCGACGGCAACACCTGGAAGGACAGCCACAGCCTGGACAAGGAGTACCTGGTGGGCGAGGTGGCGGCGGGAATCAGCGTGCTGATCAGCAACTGGAAAGTCTCCTACGCCCAGGTCTTCCGCACCCGGGAATTCAGGAAGCAGCCCCACAGCCACCAGTACGGCTCCTTGACCCTGTCCTATACCTGGTGACAACCGGCGAAAACCCGCCATTCGTTATTGTCGGCGGCTTTGGTTTACAATGTTTTGACTTGCGCGCTCGGCGAGAACAATGATCTCCAGCCCGCCGCCTTGGCGTCGCTATCAGCAACCGACCCAATGCCGGGGCAGCGCTGACGCCACCACCCATTGCACCGCCCGCCTGGCTGCCGTCAACCGCGCCATGTCGAGCTATCGGGACCATGCCAGCACCCATGAAACAGTCATCCCAGAGCCCCTGGAAACAACTTTCCGGCAACGACCAGTTCCGCTGGCTGTTCGCCGGCAACACCACCTTGTTCTTCGGCTTTTTTGCCACCGTGCTGCTGCGCTCCCTGCTGGCCTGGGAGCTCACCCAGGACGAGATGTCCCTGGCCTATATCAACCTGGTGTCCGCGGTGTGCATGTTCAGCGTATCCCTGTTCTCGGGGGTGCTGATCGACCGCATCGAGCGACGGCGGCTGATGTCCATCGCGCAAACGGTGGTGGTCTGCGCCGAGAGCATGATCCTGGTGCTGCTGATCACCGGGCATATCACCTTCGGCTTTCTGCTGGTCAGCGCCATGGCCGCCAGCATCGCCTTTCCCTTTATCATGCCGGCGCGCACCGCAATGCTGGTGGACGCGGTGGGCAAGCCCCGGCTGGGCAAGGCCACGGCGCTGATTTCCGGCGGCGTCAATGTGGCGCGCATGGTGAGCCCGGCGCTGGTGGGCATCCTTGCCGACGCCGCGGGCATTGTGTACTGCTATGTCTTTCTGATCAGCGTCCATATCGCCTCTCTCCTGTGCACCCTTCGACTGCGGGACTATCCGGCGGGCAACGCCGCCCGCGAGGGCTTTTTGCGGGAGATCGCCAAGGGCTTTGTCTACATCACCCGCAACCGCAGCCTGGGGGTGGCAATCCTCTTTGGCATTCTGCCCATGTTGATTGTGGTGCCCCTGCAAAACCTGATGGTGGTGTTTGTCGACGAGGTCTGGGATGCCGGCGGCAGCGGCCTGGGCATCATGATGGGCGCCATGGGCATCGGCGGCCTGGTGGGCTCCCTGGTGATGGCCATGCTCAAGGAGGGCAGCCTGGTCAAGCCGATGGTGATCGGCACCCTGTTTATGGCCCTGTTTCTGGTGCTGTTCTCCCACTCGCCGATTTTCTGGGTTGCCGTGCTGATGATCACCGGCATTTACAGCTGCTCGGTCTTCTCCCAGACCCTGGTGCACACCGCGGTGCAGATGATGGCCGAGGACCATATCCGCGGCCGCATCACCACCATTACCATGATGTCCTTCAGCCTGGCGCCCCTGGGCACCATTCCCCTGGCCTATGCCACCAAGCATATCGGCGCGTCCTGGGCGATGACCATTGCCGCCGTGATGCTGGCGATCGGGGTGCTGCTGATGTGGTACCTGTCCGCATCCTTCCGGAGCATCGATGACGCCGCCCGCGCCTGACCCGGGAGAGCCCTGCCGGCCATGAGCAGGAAGCTGTGGCTGGCGGTGCTGGCGATAACCCTGCTGGTGGCGGGGGTTGTCCTTTACAGCCGGTTGCCGGCCCTGCTGGAGCAGCGCATCCGCGCCGGGCTGGCGGATTATGGGGTGGAGACATTGACTATCGGCGGGCCCTATTGGGGCCTTTCCGGCGCCGGAACCGAGGGGCTGGAGATCGCCGGCCGCTACGGCCAGTGGCGCTACGCCCTGACAATCACTGAGCTGCAGGCAGAGTTCCACTGGCGCATGCTGCTGGATGGCGAGATCCACCGCCTGACCATGACCTCGGTGACCGCCGACATCCACCTCGCCGACGACACCCCCGACCCCGGTGAGCCCCTGGCCATCGCCGCTCTGCTGAGGGACATCGCTGCCCTGGAGCTTCCCCTTCAGCAAATCGACACCGAGGCCCTGAGCCTGAGCCTGGCGACCCCGGCCCTGAAGGTCCGCGCCAGGGGTACGGACCTGCGCGGCGACAGCGCCAGCAAGGCCCTCAGCGGCGCCCTCAGCCTGGAGTTTGAGCCGCTGGAAACCGGCCAACTGCCCGCAGTCCACCTTACCCTCAAAGACGGCAGTTTGGACTGGCTGCCGGACCTGGAGATCGCCCTCGGCCAGCGCCACCGGCCCGCGGTCACCGCCTCCGCCAGCCTGCACGCAGCTGATGGGGATACCCGGGGGGCGGCGGACCTGCGGTTTTCCGCCGCGCTCGCCGGAAACCTGGAGCAACTGCGCCCCTTCCTCCCAGCCCCCCACAGCGACCTTGGCCAGCTGCTGGCCAATACCAGCGGCAGCCTGTCCCTGGCGGGCTCCCTGGCGCTGCCGGAGGTGTTGGACACCCGCCAGCCGGACTGGCTGCAAACCCTGCCCCTGGCCCTGGAAGCCGTTGTCGGGCTGACTGTCGCCGGCCCGGGACTCCCGACAATGGCAGACCTGGGGGTCGCCGACCTCAGCATCGACGGCCGCCTGGCCCTGGCCAACCCGGCACACCGCCTGGAGGTCACGCTGGTGGAGCCGCTGCGAATTGGCGGAAATCTCAGTGCCGAGACCCTGGGCATCGCCGACATCACCGGGCTCACCGGCAACCAGCCCCTGGTGCTGGAGGTGAGCGCCGGCGAACCCCTGAGCCTGGCCCTGGCGGGGCCCGAGTCCGGCATCCCAATGGCCGGGCCCCTGGACTTCGCCCTCAGCCTGGGGGCGGGGAGAGAGCTCACCGCCAGCGGTGATGTCGATGGCCTCCGCCGCGACGGCGAGAACCTGGACTTTGACTATCGGGCCCAGCTCACACTGCCCTACGACAGCATCCCGCTGCCCCCCATCTCCCTGACGGGCAGGGGTATACAGACGCCACAGCAGTGGTCGCTGAGTGCCGCCACCCTGGAAATCCCCCGCTGGGAAATCATCGGCAGCGGGGTGCTTACCGCGACAGCGCAGGGCCCCTTGCGGGGGAGCGCGGAACTGCGCATCGCGGATTTGCCCCTGGTGCTGGCCGGGCTGAAGCCCTTTGCCCCGATCCCCCCCGAGCTGTCCCTCGCCAGCGGCAGGGGCACCGCCAACATCAGCTTCGAGGCCAAACCCGACCGCCCGGCCACCCAGAGGGTCGAGCTGGCCCTGGCGAACCTGGCGGGACTCTACGACGGCCTGGCCTTCAGCGGGGCAACCGTCGCCGGCCGCCTCAGCCTTGGCCAGCAATGGCGCACCGCCACCCCCATCACCCTCACCGTCGACCAGTTGAGCACCGGCGTTCTGCTGACCCAGGTAAAGGCCGTACTGGCCCTGAAACCCAGCGCCACCCCGAAAGCGGGAAACTGGCGCCTGGAAAGTGCCGAGGCGAACCTGTTCTCCGGCACCCTGGCCCTGGCGGAGCCCGCCGATATCAATTTTCCCTTTACCGGCAACAGATTGACCTTCACCTTGTCTAACCTCCGCCTGGACGATATTTTGGGGCTGTACCGGGACCAGGGCATCAGCGGCAGGGGTGTGCTCAACGGGCGACTCCCCCTGGTGTTGGAGGCAGAGGGGGTGCGGGTGGACAATGGCTCTCTGCTGGCCGCCAGCCCGGGCGGGCAGTTGGCCTTGGACCAGGCCACCAGCAGGGCCTGGGGCGCTGGCAACGAGCAGCTGGCGATGACCCTGAAGTTGCTGGAAAACTTTCACTACCAGGTTCTGGAGGTGGCAACCGACTTCCATCCCGACGGCCAATTGATCCTGACGGTGAGGCTGGAGGGGCGCAATCCCAACGAATTTGACGGCCGCCAGGTGAATTTCAATATCACTTTCGAAGAGAATCTTTACCAGCTCTTTCGGGTGCTCAAGCTCAGCGACGAGCTCACCAAACGACTGGAAGAACGCATTCAACAACAGAGGTCCAGGCCATGACGCTTGCCAACTCACCCGCCCTCAACGTCACGGAGTCACCGCAATGAACAGACATATCCGGTTACTGCTCGGGGCAGTCCTGCTGGCCGCGACGGTCGCGGGCTGCACCCCCACGGTGCGGGTGGAACCACCGTCCGAACCCATCACCATCAACCTCAATGTCAAGATCGACCACGAAATTCGCGTCAAGGTGGACAAGGAACTCGACAGCCTGTTCTCTGAAGAAAGCGACCTGTTCTAAGTTTTAGTGGAGTCAATACACATGAAAAGCGAGCGCATTGCCATGAGTGGCCTGATGAAAAACGTCCTGCGGGGCTTCTGCGCCGTGTTGCTGCTGGTCAGCGCCACCGCCTTCGGCCTGGAGCTGAAAGACGCCAAGGCCCAGGGCCTGGTGGGGGAAACCGACACCGGCTACCTGGCGGCGGTGCAGGCCAGCGCCGAAGTGAGCGCCCTGGTGGCCGATATCAACGCCCAGCGCAAGGCCGAATACCAGCGCATCGCCCGGCAAAACGGCATCAGCCTTGCCGACATGGAAAAGCTGGCCGCCCAGAAGGCCATCGAGAAAACTCCGCCCGGCCACTATGTGAGCATCGGCGGCCAGTGGCAGCGGAAGTAACCGTCAGCTCGTTACAGCAAGATTCGGGTCGGCAACCGCTAAGCGAGCCCTTATGATCGCCTTTTTGGGTGGGGCCAATGGCCCCTGCCCAGAGTCTTGCTTGTGAAGGTAAGGGCGATGTCTGACTATCAGCGCATTGAAAAGGCCATGGCCTATATGGCAGAGCACACCTCCCGGCAACCGA